>JAYSUN010000687.1:0-7466 GCA_043719045.1 Hyphomicrobiaceae bacterium
TGGATTGTATCTTTGGCGGCGCCGCCAAAAATGCGGTCACCGCCGCGTGATCCAGGACGAGGCCGACGGGTACTGGCAAGCCCGCAGCAGACATTTGCGCCAGGCGCCGCGCCTTGTTGCCGATGTGCGTCCGATCGGCTGCCAAGGACAAAGGTATGGCCCCGTTGAGACGGCGCAATCGAAAGGTTTGAATCCGATCGGCACTGGTTGTCCAGATGCGCCGATGCAGACCGGTCACCCATGCGCGCTGGATCACAAGCAGCACCGCGCTGACAGTCAGATAGAGCGTGCTGGCGGCTGGCAGCCATACGGTCGTCACGGCCAATACCGGCAGAGCGATCAGTGCCGTCACAGACTGTTGCGATCGAGTTCGGGCCAAAACAGCCACACAATAGGCTGACAGCAGCAAAGCGAAGACGAGGGGCAGTGCAATAGTGGGATCAGGTTCCGCCAGTGATGGCAGCCAAAGCCATGCCTGCGGCTGACGCTTTGCTGCATCGGCAACAGCTGTGACGGCGAGCGCCAGCACGGGTAGAAACGCCAGAGCTAAAAGGTTGCGCAGCGGTGTTAGGTCATGGCGCGCATAATAATCCGTCAACGCGCGCCGCAGCCGAACTGGGTCATCGGCGAGGTTCGCTCTCAGAACGGCCAACTCTCCAGCTGTCGCACGGGTGACGATCTGATCCCGCTCCGACTTCAACGCGAAAGGTAGGATCAGCAATCGTGACGCCAGTGCCAATAGCACGATGGCGAATGGCAACCCGGTCCAGGTTTGTGCGACGTAGGCAAGCCAAGTCGCCATCGTTTCTTGAGCACGTGTCCAGTTCGATTTATTGGTTTCAGCAATCCAGGCGTCGACATGGGGCGGTCGCGGTGCTGCAACAAAATGACCAGAGTGGCCACCCTTCACACCGGCCAGCACCGCCCCGCCGCCGAGGGTTGCTGCCACCAATGCGCCGAGTTGACCGAGACTCGTCAGTGATCCAATCACTAACTCGGGTGACGGTATGGCTATTGCCGGCGTCGCACTGATCAAAGTGACGAGTGACCCGATCAGGAGTGGTCGTGCGGCGCGAAGAAGCATGAGAGCCGTTAGTCCGGTTGATGTGAGTAGCCCACGCAGCACACGCGGTAGCTAGTTTCATTATTTATACACCTTTAAGTTGATTTACGCTACCAGTTTTTCGAGCAGTTGATCCTGGCGTTTCGGCCAAGAGCTGCTAAAGTCTTGGAAAGACTATGTTTACTATTTGTGCCTAGAATTTACGCGAGAGTAGATTGCCGATCGGAGGCGTCGTCCGGCGCCACATTTCACAATGAGCAACGCCTCAAAGCCGCGCACGCGTAAGCCAAGCTTCGGTCATCGCGGGCCGGATCCGCGCCCCCCAAATCCATTGCTGCCTGTGCATGAGGTCGAGGCGGCCAAACGCAAACGCTCCACTGCCGTCACGATCGGTGGCGTCGGCATTGGCTTGTTGGCGCTTTACGGCTTTGGGAGCCATCGCAGCTGTGGTCCGGAGCCCGATCAATGGGACCCGAATTATGCCAGGCTCAAGCAAGAGTATGATCAGTGCCGTCAGCGTCGGCGGTCTTCGAGTTCGTCCAATTGGTCCCATACATCTGGGTCTTCCGGGTCTTCCGGCACGGCCACCAAGTCCCTGGCCTCCCGTGGCGGCTTTGGCTCACACGGCAGCGGCGGAGGTTGATCCATGCAACGACTGGCCACCACGCCTCGCGCTAATCTGAACGCGCGCGCCCAAGAGTCCGGCTTCACGTTTGCCACCCTGGATGGTCAAATCTATTGGGATGAAAGTGCCTACTACGTGTTCTCGCTGCAGCAGATTGAACGCGACCTCGAAGACCCGTCAAAGGCACTCAACGATCTTTGTCTGGCGCTTGTAGATCGGGTGGTCGGCGACGATCAACTGCTGCAAAGGCTGGCAGTGCCGGCGCACGCTTGGCCGCTCATCCGCGCCAGCTGGAAGCGCCGTGATGCCTCACTTTATGGTCGTTTCGACTTCTCCTACGACGGCGAGAGCCCTGCGAAACTTCTCGAATACAACGCCGATACGCCCACGGCCCTGTTCGAGGCGTCGGTGTTCCAGTGGCTCTGGCTCGAAGATCAGATCGCGGCTGGAGTTTTGCCGAACGGCGCTGACCAGTACAATTCATTGCACGAGGCCGTTATCGCGCGGTTGAAGATCATCAAGGCCGCAAACCCGAACGTCAAAGATCTACATCTCGCTTGTGTTGACGATAGTGATGAAGATCGTGGACTGATCGCGTATCTCGCAGACTGTGCCTATCAGGCAGGCTTTGATACCGCGACGTTTGCCATGCGCGACATCGGCACCACGGGGAACGGACCGTTCGTCGATCTCGAAGGGGAAGACGTCCGACTATTGTTCAAGCTGTATCCATGGGAATGGATGCTCGGCGAAACTTTTGGACGCTCGCCGTCGATGAAGGCGACGCGCTTCGTTGAACCGCCTTGGAAAGCCATTGTCTCGAACAAAGGTATTCTGCCGTTGCTTTGGGAGATGGCGCCGGGCCATCCGAACCTGCTTGAGGCCTACTTCGAGGACGACGCGCGGTGTGCGCGCTTGAACGCGGGCTATGCGCGTAAACCATTGCATTCGCGAGAGGGTGCCAACGTGACGCTGGTTGACCAGGGTTCGACACGTGCAAGCTCGGACGGTGAGTATGGTGCCACGGGTTTTGTCCGGCAAGCGCTGGCGCCGTTACCGTATTTCGACGGCCACTATCCGGTCATCGGCAGTTGGATCATTGGCGACGTCGCTTGCGGGATCGGTATCCGCGAAGATCAATCTCCCATTACCAAAAACACATCACGCTTCGTGCCGCATGCGATCATCGGCTAAACTCTAAGGATCACGCCATGGGTATCCTCGCCAGCTTGCAAGCTTTCCTTCTGTTTCTAGCCTATCTGACGACCAGCCTGCTCTTGTTAGGGCTGTTTACCCGGCTGTATCTTTGGATGACGCCCTATGATGACTTGAAGGACATCCATGCGGGCAAGGTGGCTCCCGCACTCGCGCTATCGGGTGCGTTGCTTGGTTTCACCTTCCCGTTGCTGATGGCCTCGTATCTTCAGTCCAACATCTGGAGCTTTTTGGTTTGGGCCGCCATCGCATGTGGGATCCAGTTGGGCGTCTTTGCCGCCATGTACCGCTACCTTCCGCGGGTCATCGAAGCGAACAATACAGCCGGTGCAATCTGTTACGCGATTGTCTCTGTGTGTGCTGGCCTGATCAACGCGGCGTCTTTTATTCCGTAAGCAACTGGGCATTCCGTAAGTGTGCGGGTTGGGCCATCATAGCGATGCGCGAGTCATGCAACTTGGAGCTTGACGCGCCCCATCGCCAAACCTGCGCTGCTGTTTTATAGAGTCAGCAGCATCGCACCGGTCGGCATCGCCTCGTTTTGGTGAGGTGAACGCGGCGTTGCGTAGCGTTGGAGTTTCCGGTTTTATGTCCCCATCGAAAATCTCACCCAAACCTGCTCATGCGAAACTGGCACGCGCGCCTTGGACCCCATCCAGTTGGCAATCAAAACCGATTGTCCAAGTCCCTGTGTATCCAGATCTGGGTAAAGTTGCGGACGTTGAGGTCCAGTTGAAGTCATTTCCTCCATTGGTATTTGCCAATGAGGTTCGCGATCTGACCAAAAAGCTCGCCAAGGTTGCTGAGGGCGAAAGCTTCCTGTTTCAGGGCGGGGATTGCGCTGAGAGCTTCAAAGAGCATTCAGCCAATAATATTCGTGATTACTTCCGCATTTTCCTGCAATCGTCACTGGTGCTGACATTTGCCGGCGGCATGCCGATCGTCAAAATCGGGCGCATCGCAGGTCAGTTCGCCAAGCCGCGGTCGTCCGATATCGAGGCGCGCGGCGACGTGAAGTTGCCGAGCTATCGTGGCGATATCATCAACGGTTTTGATTTCACGGCAGCGTCGCGCATCCCGGATCCTGAGCGGCAATTGCAGGCCTATCGTCAGTCGGCGGCGACACTGAACTTCTTGCGGGCGTTCCTGCAGGGCGGATTTGCCAGCCTCGCGAACGTACAGCGCTGGGCACTGGACTTCATGAAAGGCAAGCCGATCGAAGCTGAATATGAAAAGCTGGCTGGTGAAATTGAACGAACCCTTGCGATCATGAAGGCACTGGGTATCACTGAGCAGAACACTGAAAGCTTGCGCACGGCTGATTTCTATACAAGCCACGAGGCGCTGCTGCTTGGCTACGAGCAAGCCTTGACGCGCAAAGATGAAGTGATGGGTTCAGGGGAACACTTCTCGACATCGGCGCACATGCTTTGGATTGGCGACCGGACCCGGCAACACGACCACGCCCACATTGAGTACTGCCGCGGTTTGTTCAACCCGATCGGACTGAAGTGTGGCCCGTCTCTTGCGCCGGATGATTTGCTGCGGCTTGCCGACATCCTCAATCCCGACAACGCGTCCGGCAAGCTCACGCTGATCTGCCGCTTCGGGTCAGATAAGGTCGAAAAACATTTGTCGCCGTTGATCCGTGCCGTCGAGCGCGAGGGTCTGAAAGTTGTCTGGTCATGCGATCCCATGCACGGCAACACCGAGAGTGCGCCGTCGGGTTTCAAAACGCGTCCGTTCAACCGGATCCGTGATGAGGTCCAGCATTTCTTTGCCATTCATCGAGCGGAAGGAACTCATGCCGGTGGTATTCATCTGGAAATGACCGGGCAAAACGTGACGGAGTGCACGGGCGGCGTGATGGGCGTCGCAGAGGCCAGTCTGGCGGATCGTTATGAAACACTGTGCGATCCGCGTCTGAATGCCGAACAATCTCTGGAAATCGCTTTTCTGGTGGCGGATTTGTTAAAAAAGGAGCGTGCGGCGCGCGGCCCGTCCAACCGGCGGCCGTAAGTCTGCGGACGCGTCATCTGCGGACAAATCAACTGCTGACTGAAAGGGTGGGCACAGAATGCCCGCCCAACCCCAGGGGCTGATCTCGCTCGCGTGCTTGGCAATCCCGTCAGCCGGATGCACTTGTGCGAGCCACGCCGCACATAGCCCGATCAGACCGCGCAACGCGCCTGCGGATGCGAGCGGCGGACACGGCGAGTGTTGACCCACAGGAGAAGTCCTGCCATCCGGTCATTCAGTCCGGTTGAAGAGTATTAGGTGACGCAACTAAGCCGAAGCGATCTCGCTCGCTTGCCGCCTCGTGTTTGGCGTTGGCATTGGAGTGCTGGCGATTTGTAGGCAAATTCTTGCGGGCTCTGGACCGGATTTCGTGCGCGCGCGGCTACCGCGGCGACCGGAGACACATGGATCGGCGTTTTCCAGGCTCTCACGTGAGAGCTAGACGCGTGAGTCCGGCGCACTTAAGCTTGCGTTAATGTCCACCATATACAACTTGCGCTCACATGACCCTACCCACTGATCACGATCCGATCCCAAGCCCCCGCTACAAGCGTGCACCGATCACCGAGTGCATCATCGAGCTGCGCGTGGCCGAAGGAATTTCGCAGTCGGAGATCGACAGCATCGCGAGCCGCCTGCAGGCGGCGCATCCGACGTCTGCCGATGTCATGGCCGCCGAGCTGACGATCGACACCGCGACGGGGGCAGTGACGGGGCCGCCAGCGTCGTCACCTCGCGGCAAGCGCATGGTCAGCGAGGACGGTGCCAACGTGGTACTGCTGACGCCGAATTTTCTGACAACGGCGCGGCTCCCGCCGTATCCGAGATGGGAAGCGCTGTTCGATCGCGCGCGCGAGAACTGGACTGAATGGCTGGCAGTTGTAGGTCATCGCCAGCTCGCCCGTGTCGGGGTGCGCTACATCAACCGAATTGACATACCGGTCTCGGAGAGCGGCACGGTCGACTTGGGTGAGTATCTAACCTTCCAGCCTGACACCAAAGTTTTGCAGCTTCCAGTCGCCAACTTTTTCACGCAGGCCACCTTGGGCATCACGTGGAAAAAGCCTTGGCTCGTCAATATCGCAACAGCGACCAGTCCAGTGTCTGTGCCCAACGCGGTTTCGATCCTTCTCGATATCGACGTACACCGTCTGAGCGGATTGCCAGCCGCAAGCGATGATCCATGGCCAATGATCGGCGAAGCCCGCGAGATCAAGAATGATGTTTTTCAGCGTGCCCTCACCGACAAAGCTAAGAGGCTTTTCGACCAATGACCCAACTCGCCAGTGCACTCGCTCCGCAGCCACGCTTCATGACGTGGTTCGCAGCACCGACGGACGATGCCGAGGCTCTGCGCAAACTCGCGCGAAAAGCGAAGGACGTCGGAGCAATCAGCCCTGAATTGCAGCCCGTAGCTGTCGTGCTGGATACGGCACAACAACTGGCTTTGGCGCGTGCGCATGCAAAAGAGGACGCCCGCAGGTTCACGATGCTGTTCGATCCGGACTGGTTGACGGGGCTGTCTCGGCAGATCGATGCCATGCTTGATCCGAACGAATGGATTGAAGGGGACAAGCCACTATCACGGGAGAGTTTCAATACCCTGCTTTTGGTTTTCATGCGTCTGCGGCACCACCGTCGGCCTGGTCTCGGACTGACCGACGACGGCAACGCCGTGGCGACGTGGTCGCGATCGGCGACAGATCGCCTGATTGTTGAGTGTCTGCCCAACGGTCGTTTGCGCTGGATCGCGACGGCGCCGGTCGGAGGAGCCAACGAATCGGGTACGATGGAGACAACACCAGACAGACTCTTTTTGACCTTGGCCGCTTTCAACCCCGAACACTGGCTGAAGAATGAACGGCGATGAGATTCCAGATCCTCACCACGTCATGCGGTTCGTGCCGAAGAAATATTTGATCCCGGATGAGGAAGGTAATCCAACCGGCGGCATCCGCCCCGAGGCCTTCCAGCTCAAACCGAAAGACGAAGGGCGTCTGTCGGTGACGTGGCTAGAGTACTTCGCGGGGGATCACCCCGTACAACGGGTGGCCGCTGTAAAGGCCACGCGAGCATCGCTGACGGTCAAGCCGCGAGACGGCTTTGCCGTGGGGCAAGTTGGCCAGATCAAGGCGCGGTGCGCCTCGCGGCGTCACAATATCCGGGTCGTGCATGCACCAGTCGACGGCAACAAGGCCCATGCCGAGGTGCTTCAGCTGCCGGAAAATGAGACGATTCTGTTGGAGGAGTTGGCGACGGGCGAGTGGTCGACGTTGGTGCTCAATTCCGCAGTGTAGGCTGCGGTGATGTCTGCGTCTGAAGCTGCGGCGTATCAACCTCTACAATAATGATGCTCGTTCGCATGAGTGGGAGGTCTGAAAAATCGCTGAACCACGAGTTAACGCAGCTTGCGGCGACTATCGATTGATGTCCGCAGCTGGAGCAACACAAGGCAAACGGGCAGTGTTGCCGGAAGGCACCCTCCTGGCCCAAAACGGGCAATGGCGTACGCGGCGAAAAGGGGGGGCAGACGCCCTGGTCTGA
>JAYSUN010000688.1:0-7429 GCA_043719045.1 Hyphomicrobiaceae bacterium
CGCAACCGCAAGCGCCGCTGACGACTTATCCCTGAAGCCCAAAGAAACCACCCGAGTTCATGCCCCCAGCACCGACTTCTATTTTGATTGCGGCCCTCGGCGGGGAAGGTGGCGGTGTGCTGATGAATTGGCTCGTGGTTGCCGCACGGCGTGCAGGTTATGCGGTGCAGGCGACGTCCGTTCCCGGCGTTGCCCAGCGAACCGGATCGACCAGCTACTACATCGAGATGTTGCCGGCACCGGCTTCGGGTGCGCCGGCGCCGGTGTTTGCCTTGGTGCCCATGCCCGGTCGTGTCGACATCGTGGTTGCCAGCGAGTTGGTCGAGGCTGGCCGGATGATGGAGCGCGGTTTCGTGTCGCCGCACCGGACGACTTTGATCACCTCGACCAGCCGCACATTCACCACCCTTGAAAAGGTCCACGGTGGTGATGGCCGCTTTGAGCCGGAGAAAGTTGCGGCAGCAGCGGGAAAGCTGGCCAAGCGCTATGTCGCGCTGGATCTTGAGAGCATGGCCCGTGCGCATGCAACGCTGGTCAGTGCCACGATGTTCGGCGCGCTCGCAGCCTCAGGCGCATTACCGTGGCCGCGGAGCCTATCGGAGGCTGTCATTGGCGAGGGCCGGAGCGCGGCCGCCAGCCGCGCTGGTTTTGCCAGTGCTGTGGCAGCGGTGGATGCTGGAACTCCGCCAGACGTAGCATCGGCTGTGATTGTTCAGCCGCCCGTCACTGCGGATGCTCGACTAGCGGCATTGCCAGCATCCGTGCGAGACGTTGCGCGACACGGCCTCGACCGCGCGATCGATTTTCAGGATGGTGCGTATGGCTCGTTGTATCTGTTGCGTGTTGGGCGATTGACCGCCGCTGCGCCCAAAACCGACCCGCACACTGAGCATGCTCTGGTCGAGGCTGCGCGCCGGCTCGCATTGTGGATGGCCTATGAGGATGTGCCGCGCGTTGCGGAATTGAAAATTCGTCCGGAACGGTTCGCGCGCATTCGCCAGGAGTCAGAGATGACGCCAGGGCAAGTCCTGCAGGTCATCGATTATCTGAAACCGGGACCTGCAGAAATCGCGGCGTTGCTGCCGAAAGCCTGGGGCGAGCGCCTGATGCGACGGATCGCGCGTGGCCAGTCTGTACCGTTCACGGGGCGCGGCATTCATTTGAAATCAACCAGCCTTGCCGGTCATGCGTTGTTGCGTGTCCTTGCGGCGTTTAAGCACTCCCGCCGTGGGTCCTTGCGCTATGCCGAAGAAGACGCCGCCATCGAAATTTGGCTGGCCGCGATGGTCACAGCCTTGCCGCGCGATGCAGCTTTTGCAGCGGCGCTCGCTGAATTGCCACGTGTGCTGAAAGGGTACTCCGACACCCACGCCCGTGGTCGCGCGAATTACAAGGCGATCTTTGACAACCTAGTTACGCCCGCGCTCCGCGATGCCGGCGAGACCGCCTCAACGACTCCATTGCGCAGAGCCATTGCTGCGGCCTTGGCTGAGCCCGAAAAAGCTCCACCCACAGCCGTGTGACGTGGTCGGGCAATCTGAGTTTCGGCACCGCTCAACGGAGGTTTCACGCACCCTTGCTGCGCCCACCCGAAGCAGGGGGAACAGGAAGCCGCACTCAGCCCTTCCGGAACGACTTGAGGATTCGCTCGGCCTCCGCCTGCGCATCCGTCATGGCGAGCGCCGGTGTTTTGGTGCCGTTCAGTGCGGCTTGCAGACCATCATTGAAGGCTTTGGTGACACGCTGATTTTCGTGGGTAGATAGCTCGGCAACGGCATGTGGGAGTTGATCCTTGGCGACTGCCGCTGCCGGGAACTCACCGACATATTTTTTCAGCGCAGTCGTTTCGTACGCATCAGCGCGCACGGCGACGTAGCCGGTATCGACGGACCACTGCGCAGCACGCTCAGCGGTGGTGACCCACTTGGCGAATTTGAACGCGGCTTCCTGCTGTGCACGCGGCGCTTTGGCGGCAATATAGAAATTGCCACCGCCCGTCGGGCTGCCACGCTTCTTGCCTGCCGGCAGCATCGCAACGCCAAACGGGAATTTGGCATTTGAACGCACGTTGGTGAGATTGCCTGTGGTGGTCCACATCATCGCGCACTTTTTCTCAAAGAAATCTTTCGGCGTCGTGCCCCACTCGACGATGCCCGGTGGGTGCACCTTGTGTTTGCGCGCGAGATCCACCCAGTACGTCAGCGCCTCAACCACTCCGGGGGCATCAAATGCGGTTTTGTCCCCGGCCTCATTGGCCAGGATCGCATCGGCTTGAGTGGTCAGACCCTGAAACAGCCAATACGGGAAGCCGGACGACGGAATTTGAACACCCCACTGGGAGGTATTGCCGGAGGCATCGGTCTTGGTCAGTTTCCTGGCGAAGTCGGCTAACTCGACCCACGTTGCTGGCGCCTTGTCGGGATCGAGACCGGCATCCTTGAACAGGTCCTTGTTCCAATACTGCACGATCGTCGAGCGTTGGAACGGAATGCCCCAGGTCTTACCGCCTGTGCGGCTATTCTGCATGAATGCGGGGAAGAAGCTCGCGAGCCACGCCTTGTCATCGTCGGTCTTGACGAAGTTGTCGATCGGCACGATGGCCTCTTCATCGATCAGTGTGAACATATCGGTCGACAACAGCACCGACGATGCCGGCGGACTCCCGGCTTTGTGTGCAGTCAGGGCTTTGACGATGGTTTCCTGATAACTACCAGCGTAAATCGGTTTGACTTTGATGGCCGGGTTTTCCTTCTCGAAGTCGGTGGCGAATGTGTCGATCAACTTGGTGATCGGCCCGCCGACAGCAACGGGGAAAAAGAACGAAAACTCAGTGGCGCCCTGGGCTCGAACAACGGCTGGCGTTGCCGTCCAAGCCCCTGCGGCCGCAGTCGTCCTGAGAAAATCGCGACGTTTCATCTGTGGTCTCCCTAACGGTTTCGAGGTTGCGTTATTGCTCAGTTGGTGCGACGCCCGGATGACAGATCAAAGACATGCGTGGCGGCCGCATCCCATGTCACATGCGTCTTCGTACCCGGAGTGACGACCGCACGTCCCGGGACCCGTGCAACGAACGGCTGATCCGCCAAACGAAGTTCGATGAGGCTTTCCGCGCCGAGATACTCAATGGTGTTGATGTTGGCTGGAATGCCGCTGTCGCCGAGACGGACGGCCTCGGGCCTCACGCCGACACCCAGTGTCGCCAACGTACCGGCGATGTGAGCGAGCCATGGTGCCTGCGCTTTGATGGGCGCCAACGGCAGGACATTCATCGGCGGGGCCCCGATGAAGCGCGCGGTGAATATTGATGCCGGGTGATCATAGAGGTTGGACGGTGTGCCGTATTGCTCAATCTTGCCTGCCCGCATCAACACGACCTGATCCGCCATGGTCATCGCCTCCACCTGATCATGCGTGACATAAATCATGGTGATCCCCAGACGCTGCTGCAGGGCGCGGATCTCGCGACGCATCTCACCGCGCAATTGCGCGTCAAGGTTCGACAACGGCTCGTCCATCAGACAAACCGGGGCCTCTGAAACAATTGCCCGCCCCAACGCCACGCGTTGCTGCTGTCCACCCGAGAGTTGAAAGGGTTTCCGAGTGAGCAGCTGACGGAGCCCCAGGATCTCGACGGCGCGAGTGAGGCGTGAGCGAAGTTCAGCTTCGGGCACGCGCCGCACACGCAGGCCAAATATGATGTTCTCAGCGACCGTGAGGTGTGGGAACAACGCATAAGACTGAAACACCATCGATACACCGCGATCCGAGGGAGCAGCCGTCGTGATGTCTCTGCCGCCGATGGTGATGATCCCAGCCGTCGCCTCTTCAAGACCCGCAATCAAGCGCAAGGTTGTGGATTTGCCACAGCCGGACGGGCCGAGCAGCGCCACCAATGCCCCCTTGGGCGCAACGAACGAAACCCCGTCAACGGCTGTGTCCGTGCCGAAGGCTTTGCTCACATCCCGAAGTTCGACAACTGCCACAACGCGTGCGCCCCGTGCTA
The DNA here is from genome assembly GCA_043719045.1 of Hyphomicrobiaceae bacterium. GTDB lineage: Bacteria > Pseudomonadota > Alphaproteobacteria > Rhizobiales > Hyphomicrobiaceae > JABFRJ01. Next base: position 4,004 of record JAYSUN010000688.1, read on the forward strand.
TCTCTCGGCACTGGAGCGTACGAGGCAGCGGGCGTTGCCGTCCAGCGCTATCGCGAATGCAAGTGGTGGATCAGACCACGGCGTTTGCTGACAACATCAATGCGCTCTGTTTCTGGTGTCTCCAATGCCGTCATCCGCCCCTCCCGCCGCTCGCTTGATCGCTATTGGCGGGCTCTCAGGGACCGGCAAATCAACGTTGTCTCGTGGGCTTGCTGCGGCATCACCTGGGGATTGTGTTTGGTTGCGCAGCGATGTCGAGCGCAAGATGATGTTTGGCGTGCCGGAGACCACGCGCTTGGGTGCTCACGGATATACACCAGCAGTCACTGTGGATGTCTATTCGCGCCTCGTCGCCAAGGCCGACGCCGCCTTGGCCCGCGGTACGGTTGTGATTGTCGATGCCGTGTTTGCGCGCGCTGGCGAACGCTCGATCATCGAAGCAGTTGCGGCCTGCCGGGATGCGCAATTTGTCGGTCTTTGGCTTGAGCTGGATGTGGCAAAGCGCGTGGCTCGCGTGCAGGGTCGTACCAATGATGCGTCAGACGCCACCGCCGAAATTGCCATGCGGCAGGCTGCGTTCGACATCAGCGCCGTCTTGTGGCATCGCATCGACGCTGGACGTGATGTGGCGATGATCCTGGCAGATGCTCAGCACCTGCTTGCGTCACAGACTGAGACACTGAGACACTGAGACACTGAGACACTGAGAGACAAAGGCTAGCTATGTGGACCGACCGCCGTATTCTCGATCTCTGCGGCATCGAGCTGCCCATCATCCAAGCACCGATGGCAGGCTGCAACGATGCGGTCCTCGCAATTGCGGTTTCGGCAGCTGGGGGGCTGGGTTCACTCCCATGTGCCACCATCTCGGTTGAGCAGATGCGCACGCAGTTGGAGGTGATTCAGCAACAAACGGCAAAGCCGGTCAACGTCAATTTCTTCTGTCATACGCCAACTCCGCCTGACGCGGCGCGCGAAACAGTTTGGCGTCAGCGCTTGGCGCCATATTATGCGCGCCTTGGGCTTGATCCCGGTCAAGTGCAAGCTGGTGCTGCGCGGCAGCCGTTCAACGCTGACTACTGCGCTGTGCTTGAACAGTTTAAACCCAGGGTGGTCAGCTTCCACTTCGGCTTGCCCGAGGCATCCCTGGTGGCGCGCATCAAATCCTGGGGTGGCATTGTGGTGGCGTCGGCGACAACCGTTGCCGAAGCCCGCTATCTTGAAGCTCATGGCACCGACGTGATCATTGCCCAGGGTGCCGAGGCAGGTGGCCACCGCGGCATCTTCCTGTCCGATGACGTCATTGCCGATGTCTCGATGCAGCCGGGAAGCATGGCGCTGATCCCGCAAATCGTCGACGCCGTCAGCGTTCCGGTGATTGCCGCCGGTGGCATTGGTGATGGGCGTGGCGTTGCGGCTGCACTCATTCTCGGTGCTGCTGCGGTTCAGCTCGGCACTGCGTATTTGTTTTGTCCGGAAGCCAAAACCTCGGCCGTGCATCGGGCTGCACTCACATCTGCAACTGACGACACAACCACGTTGACCAACCTCTTTACCGGTCGTCCCGCGCGCGGCATCGTCAATGCGATCATCCGTGACGTCGGGCCGCTCAATCGCGATGCACCGGCATTTCCTCTGGCCGCCAACGCCATGGCGCCGTTGCGGGCCAAGGCCGAGAGCCAGGGCTCCGGGGATTATACCTCGTTGTGGTCTGGCCAGGCGGCACGTCTCGGACGCGAGATTGGCGCCGCTGAGCTGACCCGCAGCCTCGCCGCTGACGCCGCCTGCCGACTGCGGCTGACGATCTGATCCGGCAGCAATGCCGGCAGTACCTTTTTTGTTGCGGTCTGCCTCGCCGATCTCAGCAGAGGCAAAGCTGAAAAGCTGCACAATTTGAAGCTTAACTCCGTTCGGCGACCGCCTTTCGGCCCTTGGCCACGCGCATCAGATTGGCGAACCGTGTGAAGAGATAGTGGCTGTCTTCCGGACCGGGCGAGGCTTCGGGATGGTGCTGGACGGAGAACACTGGTTTCCCCGTAACTCGAATACCGCAATTTGAGCCGTCGAACAGCGACACGTGGGTTTCTTCGATCCCTGACGGCAAAGTCTTGGCGTCGATCGCAAAACCATGGTTCATCGACACGATCTCGACCTTGTTGGTGGTGTGATCCTTCACCGGATGGTTGGCTCCATGATGACCCTGATGCATCTTGTGCGTCTTGGCACCCACGGCCAATCCGAGCATCTGGTGGCCGAGGCAAATGCCAAACACCGGCAAGCCGGACGCGATCAGCGTCTTGATGACGGGCACTGCATATCGGCCAGTGGCGGCGGGATCACCGGGTCCGTTGGACAGGAACACACCATCGGGTTTGCGGGCGAGTATATCTGCAGCCGTTGCCGTGGCTGGCACGACTGTGACGCGGCAACCGGCGTTGGCTAGACAGCGCAGAATGTTGGTTTTTAGACCGTAGTCGATGGCGACCACATGGAATTCAGGTTTGTCCAAAGTCTTGAAACCGTCGCCCCAGGCCCAGCGTTTTTCGGCCCACTCCAGCGACTGTGCACGCGTTACATCGGGCACAAGATCCATGCCGTCCAGACCGGGCCATGCCTTTGCCTGCGCCTGCAATTTCGGGATATCGAACGTTCCTGAAGGCTCGTGGGCGATGACGCCGTTGGGCATGCCCTGGTCGCGGATCAATGTCGTGAGCGCTCGTGTGTCGACCCCGCTGATCGCGATGATGCCACGCGCCTTCAACCACCCGTCAAAGTGTTCAACGGAGCGATAGTTTGACGGCTCGGTGACGGCGGCGCGCAGGATGCAGCCCCGCACGCCCGAGCGCATCGCCCGGTTGGAGATTTCGACATCCTCAGCGTTGGCGCCGACATTGCCGATATGCGGGAACGTAAAGGTGATGATCTGCCCGGCGTAGCTTGGGTCGGTCAACACTTCTTGATAGCCGGTCATGGCGGTATTGAAGCAAACTTCGCCGACCGCATGGCCAGTCGCGCCGAGCCCATAACCCGTGATGATGGTCCCATCGGCCAGAATCAGGCGCGCTGATTCCACCGCCTCGCTCCACGGAGCCGGCGCTGGTTTCGTCTTCGTTGCCATGGATTTGTGCCTTTCAGAGCAGGCGGCGAACGCAGCGCCTGCCAGAGTCGATTGCAGCCCTCACTAGGCATTTTGACAGCACCGGTCAACTTGGCCGCCGATCGGTTCTTGGTGACCGTCGCCGGACCCATTGCCATTCCATCCATCGAACTAAGGCCACTCCGCAAAATAACTGCTTCCAATTGTCGGGTTCAGCTGCCTCATCTTGCTCAGTCGTCACCTCCGCGGAGGCGGCGGCCCAAGCAAGGATCAGCGAGTTCTTCGGTGCGATTGATCTCTTTGAATCAGCGCGTTATCTATCGCGACGC
>JAYSUN010000689.1:0-7426 GCA_043719045.1 Hyphomicrobiaceae bacterium
AGCACGGGCGAGCCGTGCAGATTGCCCTTGATGAGCACGCCCCCGGCCACGGTGTAGAGCGCCAGGATGAGAATCAGAAACGGAATGAACTCGAGCAACAGCGTGTGCAGGAGTTCATACGTGGCCAATGGGATGCCGAAGGAGACGCCGCACGGGATCAGGAACGCCAACGCCCAGGCAGCGGATATTTTGCCGAAATGATGATGCCACAACTGGGGAGTCCATAACGGCAGAATGGCGATGCAGAGCAACAGCCCGGCAAACGGCACGGCCCACCAGATGCTGAGTGCTCGACCTGGCAGTTGCGGTGTGTCCGCGGCCGCGAGCGCGGGTGAGGTCAAACCGGTGGCCAGGACCAGCGCTAAAACACCCAATGCCGCCAAAGGCAGCCAGCCGGTCAATGATGTTTGTGTTTGCCGTTGTGACACGGTCGCCCCCGAATTCTGCGTTGCGGTCCCCAAGTGCCGCGGGTTCTGACTAGCAAGCTCCGATGGCCTTGTCACGGCACGCAGGCGCCAACTAAAACCACGCCGTGCAAAACCACTTGCCAACGGTGGAAGGCTCTGTATTACTACTTCTGTGACGCTCGTGACTTGGGGGCACCCTGGGTGAGTTCGATCGGCAGTTTATCTGGTAAGGATCTCGCATCACAATGGCACCGCGCACAGACATGTCGCGCCGTTCACGGGCTCAGGCCCGAGCGGTTGCTGCGTCCGATGCAAAGAGCGGTCCGTTGCAGATGCTGCTCGGGTTGCTGATGCTGGCAGGACTTCTAGCGAGTGCCTTGCTCGGCAACGCTCTTCTCGGCAGTGACCTCCTCCTTAGCAACCCCTGAGCCAATGGGGTCGTGGTTTAGGCCGCGATGCGTGCTCAGGGGGCTGATGATCCTGCACCGGCTTCAATCAGGCCGTTCGTTGTCCTTTTGGCTGCGCTGAGGCGCGCCAGCACCTCCCGGGAATGTATTATGACGAGCAAGTCCTCCAAGTCCGAATCCGTGGCTAAAAAAGCTGCGTCCGTCACAGCCACACGCGCTGCCGCCAAAAGCGTCACGAGCGATCATGTCGTCATCTTTGACACCACGCTGCGCGACGGCGAGCAGTGCCCAGGCGCAACCATGACCTTCGAGGAGAAACTCGAAGTCGCCGATTTTCTCGAGGACATGGGCGTCGACGTCATCGAAGCCGGGTTCCCAATTGCCTCCGATGGCGATTTCGAAGCGGTGTCCGCCATTGCGAAACGTCTCAAAAAGGCGGTCGTGACAGGTCTGTCCCGCGCAGGCATGAAGGATATTGACCGTGCTGGCGAAGCGGTCAAGCACGCCGCTCGACCGCGCATTCATACGTTCATTTCGACGTCACCTGTCCACATGCAGTTCAAGCTGCAAAAATCGCCGGACCAAGTCCGTGAAATGGTTCACGATCAAGTCACGCGGGCGCGACAGTGGGTCGACGATGTCGAATGGTCGGCTGAAGACGCAACTCGCACCGAGATCGATTTCCTGATCCGCTGCGTTGACACCGCGATCAAGGCCGGTGCGACCACGATCAATTTGCCGGACACAGTTGGCTATTCGACGCCGGAAGAATATTATCAGATGTTCAAGACGGTCCGTGAGCAGGTCGCAAACAGCGACAAGGCCGTCTTCTCCGCTCACTGTCACAACGATCTGGGCATGGCAGTGGCTAACTCGCTGGCAGCTTTGCGCGGTGGCGCGCGTCAGCTTGAGTGCACCATCAATGGCATAGGCGAACGTGCGGGCAATGCGGCCCTCGAAGAGATCGTCATGGCGATCAAAACCCGCGGCGATGTCCTACCCTACCGGACCGGCATCAAAACCGAGATGTTGAACCGTGCCTCGCGTCTCGTCGGCGCGGCCACCTCGTTTCCGGTGCAATACAACAAGGCCATTGTCGGTCGAAATGCCTTTGCGCATGAAAGCGGAATCCATCAGGATGGCATGCTCAAGCATACGCAGACCTACGAGATTATGACGCCTGAATCCGTCGGCGTCTCCAAGACGTCTCTTGTCATGGGTAAACATTCAGGCCGCGCCGCGTTTCGCAATAAACTGACCGAGATGGGCTACAACCTCGGTGACAATGCACTGGAAGATGCATTCAATCGCTTCAAGACCCTGTGTGACCGCAAGAAGCATGTTTACGACGAGGACCTGGAGGCGCTGGTCGATGAGGGTATCGCCACGGCTCAGGACCGCATCAAGGTCGTTTCGTTGATCGTCATCGCCGGCACAATGGGTCCGCAATCAGCCACGATGACCCTCTCGATTGATGGCAAGGAACACACGATCCAAGCGACTGGCAACGGCCCTGTCGATGCCATTTTCAACGCCATCGTGAAATTGGTGCCGCACGAGGCCAAGTTGGAATTGTATCAGGTCCACGCCGTCACAGCGGGAACCGACGCCCAAGCTGAAGTTTCGGTCCGCCTTGCCGATGTCGCCGAAGGCAAGAGTGTGACTTCTCGGGCAGCCGACCCCGATACATTGGTCGCGTCGGCCAAGGCCTACATTGGAGCCCTCAACAAACTCAACGCCAAGCGTGGCCGTCTGCACTCGCAGGCCACTGGCTGATGCTCGGTCCAGTGTCCTCATTCCCTGTGGGCATGGGGACATCTGACGAGGTTGGCCGCAAATGGCAGGCCTCGCAGTCTGGTCATTGTCAGCAAGCCGTGTCGCCTGGGATCGACGCCTGTTGGGGTGCCTGTCGAGGCCCATTCAGTTGGATGCGGGCAGCAACAAGCGACTGAAGCCGCCAGACTCCACCAGACTTGACGAGACTCCACTTGCCGAACCGCGCCAAGCGTTCCATCAGAGACCTACATAATTTCGGATCGAGCGGGAGCCGACGATGTCACTGACCCCAGGACGAACCCAAACGCCAGGCACAGCCCTGACGCCCGGAAAAGTTTGGGGCATGCGCCGGTTGGCCGGTGCGGATGGGCGGTTTGCCATGCTGGCTGCGGATCAGCGACCACCGATCATGACGCTGACCAAGACCAAGCGTGGGGAAGTCGACTATCGCTTCGCTGACGTTGCCACAGTCAAAGAACTGATCGTTCAGCACTTGGCGCCTGAGGCCACGGCCGTCTTGCTCGATCCCATTTGGGCTTACCAAAACGCCATCAAACACGTGTCGCCACGCCAAGGCCTCCTGCTCACACTCGAAGATCACGCCTTCAAAGATACGCCCGGCGGACGTTACTCGACTGAAATTGCCGATTGGTCGGTGGATCACATCAAACGCTATGGCGCCGATGGCGTGAAGGTCCTGGCTTGGTATCGCCCCGACGCGAGCCAGGCTGCCAACGACCACCAAGAGCGGTTTATCCGAAAAATCGGTGACGATTGCCGCCGCAACGACATCTGCTTCTTGTTGGAGTTCCTGGTCTATCCACTCGGCGGTGACGTTGGGTACGCGGAAGATCCGCACAAGTATCCCGAAATGGTCATCGACAGCGTGAAACGTTTTGCGGGCCCAGAGTACGGCGTTGACATTTTCAAGCTCGAAAGCCCGCTGCCTGCCAAGGCGTTGCCTGACCCAAACGGTCACGACGCCAAGCCCGCCCAAGCCCTGTTCGACCAATTGGGCCAAGCCTGCAACCGCCCGTGGGTCATGCTTTCGGCCGGCGCATCGGCCGCCGATTTCAGCAATGTTCTGACCTACGCTTATCGGGCCGGCGCCAATGGTTATCTGGCGGGCCGGGCGATCTGGTGGGACGCCATGCAGGCATTTCCGGATACGGCAGCTATTGGCCACGCCCTGCAAGCCGACAGTGTCCCATACATGCGCAGCATCAACGCTTTAACGGCTAGACTGGCAAAACCAGTCGCATGAGTCTGTGACATTGGTTCTGGCGCGGCCCCTGTCTCCACTGTCTCCCCTGGCATAAATTCAATGCCTTGACCCGCCGATCAAAACGGTTGATGCACGGCCATCGGATTGGAGCCAGCGCGCATGGCGTTTGTCTCCGATTACTGACAGCAGGCGCACAAGTGCTAGGTGGCGATAGTGCCGAAAGATCCGCGTAGCGCCGCGACCGAGCCCGCTTTGCGCATCATCACGCGGCGGTTGCGTGAAATCATGTCCGGAGAAACGGACGGTCAAAGCAAACTCGATAAAATCGTACGCGCTATCTCCGGAATCATGGTCGCGGAGGTCTGCTCGATTTATCTGAAGCGCACCGATGGCTCGCTGGAGTTGTTTGCGACCGAGGGCCTCAACCAGAACGCTATTCATAATACCTTTATGAAGCGCAATGAAGGCTTGGTCGGCCGCTGTGCGGAAGTCAACCACCCCGTCAATGAAGCCGACGCACAGTCCCATCCGTCCTTCTCGTACCGGCCCGAAACCGGTGAGGAACCGTTCCATTCATTTCTGGCTGTCCCAGTCTCACGCCGAGGCGATGTTCTCGGTGTCCTGACTGTCCAAAACAAAAATCGCAAGGAGTACTCCGACGAAGACGTCGAGGTCCTTGAAACCACCGCCATGGTGCTGGCCGAGCACTTGGTGTCCGGCGATGTCGCGGGGGTCAATACCGCGGCTGAGTTCAGCCGTGCGGTCGGCCACGTCGTGAAAGGACAGTCGATGTCTGAAGGCATCGCGCTGGGTCACGTTGTCTTGCACGAGAGTCGCGTCGTTGTCACCGCTTTGCGCAGCGACGATCCAGAGGCGGAAATCCGCCGCCTTGATGCCGCCATCGAGGAGTTGCGAGCAACCTTGGATGAGTTGCTCGATCAGGGTGACCTCGCCCTGTCCGGCGATCATCGTGATGTCTTCGATGCCTACCGCATGTTCGCTCATGACCGTGGCTGGCTTCGACGCATGAAGGAGGCCATCAAGGCCAAGAATTTAACCGCGGAAGCAGCCGTCGAGCGAGTCCAGAACGATCAGCGCGCGCGCTTGTTATCCCAACCCGATACCTACTTGCGTGAACGTATGAAGGATCTGGATGAGCTGTCCGATCGGCTCTTGCGCGTGCTGACGGGGCGTGCGGGCGTCCGCGGGGCGGCCTTGCAAATGCCGCCCGACACCATACTTGTCGCCCGCAGCATGGGACCAGCGGATTTGCTTGACTATGACCGCACCCGCATCAAAGGGCTGGTCATCGAGGATTCAGCTGGGACCAGTCACGTCGCCATCGTCGCCAAAGCCATGGGCATTGCAGCGATCGGACAGGCCCGCGGTGTGATGGAGCGCGTTGATGCGGGCAACCCGATTATCGTCGATGCGACCAGTGGCGAAGTCTATATCCGGCCAACCAGTGAAGTCATTGCAGCGTACGCTGACAAGGCCCGGTTCCGCGCGCGCAAACAGCGCAAATACCGGGCCATGAAAGATATCGAGCCGGTCACCAGGGATGGGCAAAGGATCTCGCTCAACATCAATGCGGGCTTGCTGGTTGATATGCCCCAACTGACGGCCTCGGGTGCTGACGGCATCGGCCTATTCCGCACCGAGTTGCAGTTTATGATCAGCCAGACCTTGCCGCGATTGGAACGGCAAACCCAGATGTATCGCGCCGTGCTCCAGGATGCGGGCGAAAAACCTGTCACATTTCGCACGCTCGACATCGGTGGCGACAAGACCGTCCCCTACTTGCGTCAACCGCATGAGGAAAACCCAGCGCTCGGGTGGCGCGCGATCCGCATGTCTCTCGATCGACCAGGTTTGTTGCGAACCCAAGTTCGAGCTTTGCTACGGGCCGCCTCCGGATTGCATCTGCGCATGATGTTGCCGATGGTGGCAGCCGTCAGCGAGATTGACGCCGCACGCGCATTGATTGAGCGCGAGGCTGATTTGATGCGCAAGCGCACGGCTGTTGAACCCGCCTCCGTCGCCGTCGGCGTGATGATCGAAGTCCCGTCGCTGTTGTTTGATCTCGATGCTGTCTTTTCGCGCGTCGATTTTGCCTCGGTCGGCTCAAATGATCTTTTGCAGTATCTGTTTGCGGCCGACCGCAACAATGACAAAACCGGCAATCGTTATGACACACTTTCGGTGCCCGCACTGCGCGCACTCCGTGACATTGTTCTGGCGGCGCGGCGGCACAACAAATCCGTCACGTTGTGCGGCGAGATTGCCGGCCGACCGCTGGAAGCGCTGGCGTTGATCGGGCTCGGTTTTCGCTCGCTCTCGATGGCCCCATCGGCGCTCGGGCCGGTCAAAGCGATGATCCTGTCGCTCGACGCCGAACGCGCGGAGGCCCACTTGCGCGACGTCCTCGCGGCCACCACCGGCTCCGCTCGAGAAAGCCTGCTCCGCTTCGCAAACGACGCCGGTGTCGAAGTCTGATCCGAGGGTGGGATCTGGCCGTGCCCGAAGCTTGAACGCGCAATCAACGCAGTCGCGAAAGATAATACTTGCCGTCCATATGGAACAAGCTTACCCGCCATTCGATCGGCCGCCCATCGAGATCATAGGTCGTCCGTTCAATCCGCAGGATCGGCGATCCCAGCGGCACACCCAAGAGGCCCGCCTCTTGTTTGCCCGCAGCAACGGCGCTGAGCTTGTCGTCTGCGCGGCCAACGAGGATGCCGAAGGCCCGCTGAAACAAATCATACAGGGTATTGGGCACGCTGTCGTATTGTCCGAGGCCTGGGAACAGCGCCGCAGGCAGAGCCACCGTCTCCACACTGAATGGTCGCCCGTCACATGTGCGGATGCGGTCGATCTGGATCACCATCGCAGCTGCATCCAAATCCAGCGCTGACGCCTGAGCCGGCGTAGTCTGCAGCGTCCGCGGCCTCACGCTCAGGCTTTCCGGCAGCACCTGTTTACCGGTTTCGTCGTAGACGTGAAAAAAGCGGAACAGCATGTTCGCTGGCGTATGTTCGACGACAAACGTGCCTTTCCCCTGTCGCCGAATCACCAAGCCGTCGGCCGCCAGCGTATCGATCGCTTTGCGCGCGGTGCCTTGGCTGACGCCAAATTCCTTGGCAACGTCGAATTCGTTCGGGATCAACGCGCCCGGCTTCCAAATGCCGGTCTTGATGCGATCAATCAGCGTCTCCCGCACCTGAGCGTAGAGCGGTCTCGGATCGCTAGAGTCGGTGGCGTTAACGCTCTCACTCATGCATATGGTCCATGCGTTCGCGCCGCATTGCCGATCGGCACACTTATCTTCTATAAGATTAAAAAAGACTTCTAGATTGTCATACCCGATCAGCCTGCAACGTCCAATCGAGGGGGGCCCCGTGGCCAAGCGCAACTATCCGCATTTTCTGGTGCATAGTCCAAAAGACAATGTCGGCGTCGTCGTCGTCGAAGACTTGAAGGCTGGTACTGCGATGGACGGCGTCGTCACCGAACACGATACCGATACGGCAGTCAAAGCCAACCATGATATCCCGATCGGCCACAAAGTCGCGCTGAAAGATCTCAAAAAGGGCGACACCGTCGTCAAGTAC
>JAYSUN010000690.1:0-2674 GCA_043719045.1 Hyphomicrobiaceae bacterium
CGCGCCGCGACGGGGCAACACTACCAAACCAATCCCAGCGACCCGGAATGGTGACGGGCAAACACAAAAAAATACTCATTCGCGTATATTTAGGTTTAATACGCGTCCGAGTATATTATTAATTTATACGGATATCCGTATGCTAAATACTCAGGGAGCTCCCCGTGCCCTACCTCGCACGAACCACCAAGCAGTTGGGAGCCATCATTCGACGTGAGCGGAAAAGCCGTGGCCTGACTCAAGGCCAGCTTGGCGCACAGATTGGGCTGCGTCAGGCAACCATCTCAAAACTCGAAGCCGGCGAGCCGGCGACGCAGATGCAGACGCTGCTTGACGCGCTGACCGCTCTCAACCTTCAGCTTGTAGTAGAAGAGCGGTCGGGCGCCTTGCCGAGCGACATTGAGGACATATTCTGATGGCACGAACGCGCACTGCGGCCACCTTGGGGGTCTATCTGAACAGCCGGCTGGTCGGCACACTGGCGCGCGCCTCCAGCGGAGCGGTCACCTTCCAGTACGACAGCAGTTGGCTCGCTTGGGAGCATACGTTCGCCATATCGCTCGCCTTGCCGCTGCGCGCTGAGCGCTATACAGGAGCGCTGGTCACTGCGGTGTTCGACAACCTCCTGCCAGACAGTGAGCAGATCCGCCGACGCCTCGCACAACGCATGCACGCCGATGGCACGGACGTATTCAACTTGCTGGCCGTGATCGGTCGCGATTGCGTTGGCGCCCTGCAATTGCTGCCCGAAGGGATACAGCCTGGGCCGGCTGGCGAGATCAATGGCCAGTCACTGTCCGAAGGCGAGGTCGCGGCAATACTGCGGAATCTGGAGGGCGCGCCGCTCGGCGTCGATCAAGCAAACGAATTTCGAATCTCCCTCGCCGGCGCACAGGAGAAGACGGCCCTCCTGTATCAAAACGGCGAATGGCAGCGGCCGCGAGGATCGACAGCGACTACCCATATCTTGAAGCCGCAAATTGGTCGTCGTGCCGGTCAGGATCTCTCGCAAAGCGTCGAAAACGAATTCCTGTGCATGCAGATCCTCGCTGGTCTCGGTCTTGCCGTTGCATCGTCCCGCATAGCGGATTTTGAAGATCAGCGAGTGCTCGTCGTCGAACGATTCGATCGACGCTGGACCAGTGACGGTCGCCTCTTGCGTCTCCCTCAAGAGGATTGCTGCCAGGCCCTTGGCGTGCCGCCCACACGCAGGTATCAGAGTGACGGTGGTCCTGGAGTTCTCGAGATCCTCGAACTGCTCAAAGGGGGCGATATGCCACACCAAGACCGCAAGCTATTCCTCAAGGCGCAGATGGCCTTCTGGTTGCTCGGTGGAACTGATGGGCACGCAAAAAACTTCAGCGTGTTCATCACCACCAGTGGCGGCTTTCATCTCACCCCACTCTACGACGTGCTCTCGACCCAACCGCTACTCGATGCCGGCAGCCTGCGTCGCACCGAGATGAAGCTGGCGATGGGCGTCGGCGAACGGATGCATTATCGAATCGATGAAATCATGCCGCGTCATTTTGCGCAGAGCGCGGGGCAAGCAGGCCTGCCACTAGGCGTGGTCACTGAGATTGCGGAAGAACTGGTCAGAGATATTCCTGTTGTTCTAGAGCAGCTACCGAGCCGCTTGCCATCTGACTTTCCCGAAGCCCTGCTCGCGTCCGTTGCCACCGGAACGCATGGCCGCCTCAAGCGGCTGGCAGCAGCTTAGGACCCTGGCCTGACTCACGAGACGGGAGCGTCTCCAGTAAGGATTTCAACCCTAAGGACCCTGGTCAAAATTATCTCTACATTCGGCTGCCCCTCTGCGGCTGCGGCTGCGTTGCTATTCTTGGCAATAGTCCCGCTATTGCCCGCGAATCGCGCCTTGCTGCAAGCACAGAGGGGCACCCTCGGTGTTGACGAGATAATTCTGACCAGGGCCCTAAGCAATTGTTGGGTGATCAGTTTGAGACCTACACCCAATGAATAATGAATTCGCACCTATAGGAGCGCGATGCTCGTATTTTGTGTGAGCTTTCTGCGCTCGCTTAATTTCGAGACCGGCTCTAATCTTCCGTCATGTCCCGACCGCCCGCCTCCCGCAAAGCCAGCACGCGCACAGCGTCCAAGCCAAAGAGTAAATCAAACTCGCGCCCGGCATCGACGTCGGGCAGCGGACCACGTAAAGCGAAAGTCACCAAGAAGGCCAAGCGCGCAGCCGGTAGACCTGCAAACACGCTATCGACACCGGCCATCAAGCGCGCAAAGATAGTTGCTGCGCCGGCAGCATTCACCTCTCGGTGGTCCAAACGAATCGCATTTCTGAGCCGTGTTCCCGCCTTCGTCTATCTGTTGGTCGGCGTGCTGCTGCTGATCGTGCTGGTACCGAGCGTCAACTGGCTTTATCAAGTGGTACGCAAGCCGTCCGAATTGTTGTTCCCGGTCAGCGACGATTTATACAAGACACCGACCGAGACCTGGCGCAGCTATGCACCGCTGTTTCTCACCCATTCCACACCGATCATGACACCGGAACTGCTGGCCGCCCTGGCGCAGAAGGAAGCGTCGGGCAACCCGGTCGCGCGCACCTACTGGCGCTGGTCCACCACCCTCAATCTATTTGAAATCTATCGCCCGGCTTCAAGCGCGGTCGGCATGTACCAGTTCACCGACGGCACCTTTG
>JAYSUN010000070.1:0-6311 GCA_043719045.1 Hyphomicrobiaceae bacterium
CAGTTACCCGCCCGCATCGCCCGTCAGCTTCCAGGTCAATCGACAATTACCGGTGTGGAACCTGCCTCCACTGACACTCCGCGCCTTCGAGGCGCACTCTCCATCCGCACCCCCAAGAGGAAAGAGTCATGACTACTGCGGGCTGGTATTAGTCGGCTTGGACTGCGTTCAGAGGTTTTGAGCGCGTCCGGACGCAGGCCGGGTGCACTGAAAACACAAAATCGGCATGTGGCTTCCAGGAGCCGCACGCCGATTTTGTGTTGTCATACCGGCGCGCGGAAGTTTTGACCCTGTCGCAGGTGCCGTCAGGTTCCAGTATTGCCTTGCTTGCGCGTGCCGACACGCGGTCAGCGGCAGGACCGGTCAGAACTTTTCCGGTTCAGTATTACAAACCGTCGCCTTTGAAGTCAGCTGCCTGACAGGCCACGCCACGCGCTTTTAAAGTCACGCACACTTTCAGTGCATCGGCCGGATTGGCAATCGGTCCCGCAAGCAATTGATAGGACCCTGGTTCGACCTGCACGACCCGTGGCTCCAATGACTTCAGCGCCGTCCTGTGCCGCTCGTTGAGCAGGCTCCAGCTCAAGCGCAAGGCATCGAGCGATGGTCCTCGTGCCAGTAAAACGGCGGCCGCGGGATTGGCGGGATCAGCTTGTACCGTGGCCGCGGTCGCATGGCGAGTTGCCACCAATTCACGAGGCATGACGGCAGTCTCAGGCAGTGGTTGCGGGGCAGGTAGTGGCGTCGGAATGGTGCCGGTTTGAATTGACGCGGCCTTGGTCGGGGTCGCAATGGGAATGGCTTTGACCGCGCGCGCATTCGGTTGTGCCGGCAGTGCCACCTGCGCAATTGTGGTAGAAAACTGCTCGATACGGGTTTCGACAACTGCAACCCGCGATGACAACTGCTTCTCGCGATCGTCGTGTTGCGCGGCACTGGATTTCAACCGCGCGACATCGGTCTCAAGATTGCCAACGGTCCGCTGCAGTTGGGCAAACTCCGCTTGGGATTTGATGTCGGCGAGATCGGCCGATGGACGCCCTCCCGGCTCGGTGCGCGCCGCCATGGTGCCGTTTGACTCTTGATTGATCAATGCCGTGACGACATAGCCACCCGCCAACAGACCCGCAATCGCCCACGACGATGCATACAGCGCATGCCTTGGACGATCGACAGGTGTTGGCGCAGACAGTCGCTGTTTGTTGTCAGCGCGCATGGCCGCTGCCGCATCAAGCGGTCGACCTGACGTTTGAGTTTTTGATTGCAACTGAGACTCGGGCTGAGCCCACGAACGCACTTCAGGCGCGACTGGCTGGTGTGACATTCTGCTCTCCCAAGAACGGCCGAAGGCGAAAGGCGCCGGCGGCACGACCAGTGATGTCCGGCGGGAAAGCAGAAACGTGATCCGCGCGTGTAACTCGAACTACGGTCGCAAAGACTGATGCAACGGTCAATGCGCGAGACGGCGCCGACGTCGTGGGAATCGCGATGTTCCTGTGGATACAGCTCAATGCTGCCGCAGAGTGGTCCACAGGCCACGCGTCATGGCGTGTCGTCGCTGGCGAAAGGAATCCAGTTGAAATGCTCGAGACCGCCATCGACAGCGAGTGTCGTGCCAGTGACGTAAGGCGTGAAGCGATCCGACAGCAATGCCAATGCTGATGCTGCCATGTCGGCGGGGGTACCGGTCCGACGCATCGGAATTTTTGAGCGGAAAACATCGGTGATGTTTTGGGCCCCACCGCCCGGAACCGCACCTGGCGCCAGTGCATTGACCCGAATGCCATCTGGGCCAAAGGCTCGCGCGAGTTCACGCACCACCATGGTCATGCCGGCTTTTGACGCTGAGTAGTGCGGCAGGTTGCGCGGTGTCTCCGCGTGCAATGACGTCAGGTATAGCATTCGGCCGCGAATGCCGCGGCTCTGCATGGCCAATGCCAGATCGCGGCCCAGGAAAAAACCTGACCGCACGTTGGTGTTGATCATCGCATCCCAAGTCACTTCATCGACCGTCTTGGCATGATCTCGCTCATGCCGCGGTGGGCAGGCAGAATGAATGAACATGTGGATGGGTGTGTCGGAGGTCGCGGCGATGATGGCTTTGGGGCTGGAGGCGTTCGACAGGTCGGCCGCCATCATGCGGGCACGGCCACCGGCCGCCGTTATAGCGCTCAATGTCTCAGCGTTACGGACGGGATCGACATCAATCAAGATGACTTCGGCGCCTTCGCGGGCAATGGCTCGTGCGATAGCGCGTCCGATGCTCGATGCGGCCCCCGTCACGAGTGCGGTTTCGCCCTTGAACAATCCAAGCGGTGGTAACTCTGTCATTGCAGCAAGACCTCATGACCGCAGCCTCGGCACAGACGTAGCAGCCCGCCACAACAGATCAAGTGATGCGGCAGAAATAGCCTGTGCATGCCCAGGCAAGACTCTCACCACCAGATTGATCAAGTCCGAAGCATCGGGCTGGGGCATCGGACTGGGGGACTGGGGCAGAAGCAGAAGTGTCAGCCTTAAGGATCGCGGCCGACGTGGCTCATGCTGTCCAGCAACGGTTTGACCAGATAGCTGAGGATCGAACGTGGCGTGGTTTCGATATAGACCTCAGCGGGCATCCCCGGAACCAGCGTGTGCTCCTTACTGAGGCGCCGCATTTCGTCCGGTGGGAGTTCGATCTGCGCAGTAAAATAGCTGCGCGCTTGAGCCGCCGGATTCGGATCGTTGATTTGCGCTGGCGACACCGTCGTGACGATCCCTTCGAGGCGCGGTGTCTTCTTGGCATTAAAGGCTGGAAACTTGACGCTTGCCGGCAGACCACCGCGAACCTTGTCGATATCCTGCGGTTGGATCCGGACCTCGATGATGAGTTTATCGTTATCGGGGATCACTTGAGCAATGGCGCTCGCCGGCGTGATCACACCGCCTTCAGTCGTCGGAGCGAAGGCGTTGATCCGGCCTTTCCGTGGACTGCGGATTTCTGTGCGCGCCAGTTTGTCTTCCAGGGCCGCTCGATTCTCGATCAACTCCCCCATCTGCGCCTGCACTTTGCGCAATTCCTCAGCGACCTGCGATTGGAACTCCTTCTCGCTCTGCGCCAGCCGTAGCTCAGCCTCGACAATGCCTGCTTTGGCTTTCTCAGCATCGCCCTGCATCCGTCCAACTTCGCCTTCCAATCGCGCCGTATCACGTTGCAAAGGGCCCAATCGCTGCTGATTGACGAAACCCTTTTCAAACAGTGGCAAAACCCCCTTCAGTTCACGCGCAGTGATTTCCAGCTCACGTGACCTGGCCGCCAGCTGATACTCGACGCCTGAGAGATCATTGGTCAGTTGTTGGAAGCGTTGGCGCAAAACACTTTGTTCGCCAAGTCGCGTCAGCCGACGAGCTGAAAACAGCGTCCGTTGGGCATCCAGCATGCGCGTGATCTGCGGATCAGTCAGATCATTGGCGATGAGACTTGGCAATGTGAATGCGGGTTTGTCGTCGCGTTCCGCTTCAAGTCGAGCCAGTTGAATGAGCGCGTCAGTCAAGCGACCCTTGGTGACGCCAAGTTGCGCTCGAATTTGTGTGTCGTCGAGGCGTACGAGCACGTCGCCCTCTTTGACGACATCGCCATTTTTGACCAGGATTTTTGAAACGATACCGCCATCGAGATGCTGGACGGTCTTGTAGTTGCTCTCGACCGACACCGTGCCGTTCGTGACGACCGCGCCGCTGATCGAAATGAAGCTGCACAGAACGGATAAAGCCATCAGACCGAACATCAATTTCTTGCCGGACCCGATCCACGGTTCTGTCGCCGTCCATAACGCATCGGCCGCAGGCATGGCGGGTGCTGCCGAACCGGACTGAAGGTCGGGGAGACGCATGAAACATCAACCTCGCGCCGGCGTTTTGGTTGACGTGGTTTGGGTGGCCTGATGTTGGGCTTTGCGATCTTCAGAGGCGGCTGCCGTGCCGCCCCCATTGAGGATGCGCAAGACCTCATCGCGCGGGCCAAAGGCGCGTTGTACGCCACGTTCGACGTAGAGCAAGTTGTCGGCTTTGCCGATGGCTTGCACGCGGTGCGAGACCATGACGACGGCTTGCCCGCGTGCCCGCATCCCGTCGATCGCACTGGCAAGGGCTTCATCGCCGGCACGGTCGAGGTTGGCGTTGGGCTCATCGAGAACGACCAAAGCTGGAACGCCGAACAGTGCGCGCGCCAGTCCGATGCGTTGCCGCTGACCGGCCGAAAGATAGGCACCGAAGGCACCGAGTTCGGTGCCATAGCCCTGGGCAAGGCCCATGATCAATTCATGTGCGTGCGCAGCCTTAGCCGCTTCAATCACATGCCCGTCTGAAACATCATCGCGGAAGCGCGCGATGTTGTCGCGCACGGTGCCGCCGAACAACTCGACGTCTTGTGGCAGATAGCCGATATGCTGCCCCAGATCCTCCGGGTCCCACTGTTCAAGCTTGACACCGTCAATCCTGATCGACCCCGAGAACGCGGGCCACAGTCCAACCAGTGCGCGCAGCAGGGTGGACTTGCCTGATGCGCTTGGGCCGATGACGGCCAACATCTTGCCGGGCACGATCGTACAGGTAATGCCGTTGAGAATCAGCGTTTTCGATTCAGGCGCCGCCACGCGCAGGCCATCAATCACGATATGCCCGCTTGGCTTTGGCAACTTGACACGCCGACCGACTGGCGGGCTGGCCGCCAGCAGAGTTTCCAGTTTCTTGTAAGCTTCATAGGCTTTTGAAGACGAGCGCCAGTGCGTAATAACCTGCTCGACCGGCGCTTGCGCGCGGCCGAAAATGATCGTGCCGGCGATAATTGCACCGGCCGAGATATCACCGCGCACGGCGAGTGCCGCACCAATGGCAAGCATCACGGATTGCATCAACAGCCGCAGTGTTTTTGAAACTGACGCGGTGCCACCGAGTTTGTCGGATGCCAAGACCTGCCACGCCAGCGACTGCTGGTTTACTTTTTGCCAGCGTGCGCGATACGCCGACAACATGCCCATCGCCGTAATGCTGTCGGCATTGCGCTGCGCGGTTTCAGCCAATTCGATGCTTCTGGCTGAGGCGCGGCCAGCCTCGAGCAACGGCACTCGCCCCTGCTGTTCACTGAGCCACGCGCACAACAACAACGCCATCATGCCAATGACAGCTGCGATGCCGAGCGTCCAATGCGTCAGGAAAATGACGAGCAGGTAGATCGGTGTCCAAACCAGATCGAAGGCCGTCATTGGGGCGGGGCCCGCGACAAACGTCCGCAACGTGTCGAGTTCACGCAGTGCGCCGACGGCCGTGCCGGGGCCACCCACGCTCTTCTTCATCGAGGCCTCGAAGATTCGGTCACCAATGCGCTGATCGATTTCGATGCCGACCCGAGTGATCACGCGAGACCGGATCAACTCGAGGATGCCAATGACACCATAGAGCCCCGTCGTAATGAGCATCAAAACGACGAGTGTCGAATAGCTGCCTGAGGTCATGACACGGTCATAGACCTGCAGCATGAAAATCGGACCGGTCAGCATCAGGATGTTAATGGCGCAGGAGAACCAGCCCACGGCTTTCAAGGCCCGCCTCGAGGCTTCGAGCGCGCGGCGGAGTTCGCCTTTGTTGGTCAACTGATCCGGCGCCGGCAAACTGGTCGGTTGCGACAGGCTCGGCAGTTCAGCTTCGAGTTCATCGGCGGGTGCTGGGGCAGGTGCTGGGGCGGCTGACTGAACTGGCTGCCTTGGCTCAGAAGTGCGCTTGGCAGCAACAATTGACTGCGGCGCGATGGCACTCGCCGCCAGCACACGACGCTGGCGCGCGGGGGCCGTTACCGGGTCTTCAAATGTCGGCGCGAGCACGATTTCCGGCTCGGGCTCACGGGCATGCACGACTGGTGGCCGCGGCGCCGTTGGCTTAGGTCGGCTCTGCATGTCCCGCATCCGGGCCACGCGGTCGCGCAACATCGCTGCCGCCAATGCGGGTGCATCGGCGACGTCATCAGGTCGCAGGTTTTGCGGTGTGGTCGACACGCAGCGTTACGCCTACCTGTTGCTGTTGAGACACAAATGAGTTGAACCGGGTTGGCCCAAGTCTTGCGCATTTGACCGCAATACAGTGACTATTCGATTAAGTGAGCCAAACTGGAACACCGCGGCGCTCCAATACTGTTAGCGGTTTATTGACCATTTTACGGTTTGGTAAGCGTCAGGTATCCCTGTTGCGTCCCTGGAGTAGATCATGCGTAGAGACACGATGCTTGCAGCCGTTGTCGCAAGCCTATGGGGCATCGTTGCCCTCGCCGGCCCAGCCAG
>JAYSUN010000691.1:0-7402 GCA_043719045.1 Hyphomicrobiaceae bacterium
TTGCGAAAGCGGGAGAGCAACGCGCGCTTGTAGGCGGTGACGTCGTGACCCGTCGGGATCTGCAGTGTTGGCGCAATCTCGTTGTGCATCATTGCGGCAACAAAACCGGCCAACGCCGGATCGGCCATGGCTTCGGCAACGGTCTCATAGCCGGACAGCGCACCGATGTAGGCGATTGCCGAATGCGACGCGTTCAACAATCGGAGTTTCATGGCCTCGTACGGCGCAACATCGCTCACAAAGGTGGCGCCCGCGATCGCCCAATCCGGCCGCCCACAGGTGAAATCGTCCTCGATCACCCACTGCGAGAAGGGCTCCATGATGACCGGCCAGGCGTCGTACAAGCCGAGGCGTCGAGTGATGCCGGCGCGGTCAATGTCAGTCGTGGCTGGAACAATCCGATCCACCATCGTTGACGGACACGCCAGCGTATCCCCGATGTACGAGGCCAGATCTGGACTGCTGACCCCTGCGAATTGCGCGAGCACGCGCTTCAGCGTTTTCCCGTTGGCATGGAGATTGTCGCAACTGAGCAGCGTGAATGGTTTGAGGCCCTGATTGCGCCGGATGGCCAGCGCGCGGGTGATCAAACCAAGTGCGGTTCGCGGGGCTCTGGAGGTGTCGAGGTCATGCTGGATGGCGGGGTCGGCCGTGTCGAGGTTGCCGGTCGCTGCATCGAGGCAATAGCCCTTTTCCGTAATGGTCAATGAGACGATACGCGTCTGCGCGCTGGCCAACTGCGCGATCAATGTCTGCGGGGATTCGGGCGCGACCAAAATTCCAAGGATCGAGCCGATCACGCGCAGACGCTCGCCGTCGCCGTCGCGTGCAGCTGTCGTGTAGAGAAAGTTCTGCGGCTCGAGTGCATCGCGCGTGTCTGGTGAGCGGAGACTTGCGCCGAGAATGCCCCAGTCAAGATCACCAGCCGCAAGAACCGAGTCGGTCATGACCGCCATCTGTGCGCGATGAAACGAGCCGATGCCGAGATGGACGATCCCTGGGTTAGTGTGCTCGCGATCGAAGCTCGACACGGCAACGTCAGCAGGCAAATCAGTCAACGTCTCCGGCGACAAGCGCTTCATTGCCATCAGCGGCTCCCATTAAATGGCGGTGCCATCTACTGCGGCGAGGGCCGTCATGACACCCCGAATTTCGGCAAGGCCTTTCAGGCGGCCAATGGCTGAATAGCCGGGAAAGGCTTTTTTGCCGATATCGTCGAGCAATTCGTGACCATGGTCCGGGCGGAACGGAATGCGCCATCGCGGCGAGCCGGCGTTTTTGCGCTGGGTCTGCTCCGTGAGCAATGCGCGCACGACGGCCACCATGTCAGTGTCGCCGCCGAGATGCTCGGCTTCCATGAAGGAGCCATCCGGCTCTTTGGTGACATTGCGCAAGTGGGCAAAGTGAATGTGCGGCGCAAACCGCCGAGCCATTGCGGGCACGTCATTGAGAGGGTTTGCGCCGAGCGAGCCCGTGCAGAATGTGATGCCGTTTGCTGGTGACGGCACCGCATCCAGGATGAACTGCAGATCGTCTGCATTGGAGACGATGCGCGGCAAGCCAAACATCGGCCGTGGCGGATCATCCGGATGGACACACATCCGCATGCCAATCTCTGCAGCGGTTGGAATGATCTCGGTCAGGAAGCGCGCGTAGTTGGTGCGCAGAGCGTGGCGATCGATGCCCGTGTAACGCGCCAGCATCGCCCGCAAATTGGGAATGTCGTAACGCTCGTAGGCGCCTGGCAAACCGGCATTGACGTTGGCCAGCAGCAGGTCTTTGTCAGCCTCGCTAGCCGCATTGAACCAGAGTTTGGCGTCGACAACGAGCGCTGGGGCATGATCCGCCTCGGCCCCGGGGCGGGCGACCATGAAGCAATCAAATGCACAATATCTGACCGCATCGAATTTCAGCGCATGGCCGCCGCCAGGCAGGCGATGGCTCAGATCCGTGCGCGTCCAATCCAGAATTGGCATGAAATTGTAGCAGATGGTGGTGATGCCGCAGGTCGCAAGATTGCGCAGCGATTGCCGATAGTTGGCGAACAACTCACTCAGATCGCCGTCGCCCAACTTGATCCGCTCATGGATCGGCAGACTCTCAACCACACTCCAAGTCAGGCCCAACGAGGCGTCAGCCTCGATGATCCGCTGGCGTTGCTGGATCTCCTCAACGCTCCAAACGACGCCATAGGGAATCTGGTGCAAGGCGGTCACCACGCCCGTCGCGCCGGCCTGCCGAATGTGCGGCAGTTGCACGACGTCATCTGGCCCGAACCATCGCCATGTTTGTTGCATTGTCGGTCGACCTCGCGTCACAAAGCCTCTTTGCATTAGCGCCGAGAAAGTTTACGCCAGCGGTGGCGCACTCGACACCGGGAGGCCTGCAAAAATTTCGGCCAGCGAGAGCCGGGCTGTGGTTCCGGCGATCTCGATGCTGTGGTCTGGATCATGGTAGGTGTCGGACTCCCACTGACCCGATGCGTCACGGGAATAGACAATCACCGCCCGTTTGACTGGTGCCACAATGACGATCGTGCGCAGTTTTGGATGTCGCAAATACTCGGGAAGCTTGGCAAACTTGTCCTCGTTCTCAGTTGAAGGGGACAGGATTTCGAAGGCCGCGACCGGACTCAGTGCTTCGTAAGTGTGCGTATTCGGCGGGGAACACTCAACGGTCACGTCCGGGCGGCGGACGCGTTTGATCGACGTCCTGAGGGCCGTATCTGGCGTCGTCGGCCAGCACGGCGACCCGCGAAGTTGGCCTCCGAGAGCGACAATGATGTTGCTGGCGATCCGGTCGTGAGCAGTGCTGGCCCCGGACATGGCGCGCAGCGGTACGGGGATGCCGTCAATCAACTCATAGCGCTGGTCCTGTGACCGGCACCACTCGAAGAATTCTTCGACCGACATCTCTTTGCGCCGCACCTGTGCCATCGCTCGCTCCTCAAGACTTGGCGCAACGTAGCAGATCGGGTGCAACCGGGCGAGGCGGTCCACATATTTTACTTCGTCATGCCCATGTACCGCGGCAACCAGAGTGTGATCTCGGGGATGAAGGTGATCGCGATCAAAGCCGCAAACAAGGGCGCAAGCCACGGCAGGATCGCCATCGTCGTGCGTTCAACCGACAGGTTGGCGACGCGCGAGAGCACGAACAGCACCATGCCGAGCGGCGGATGCAGCAAACCGATCATCAGATTGAGCGTCATGATCAGGCCGAAGTGAATCGGATCGATCCCGAGTTTCAGCACGATCGGCAACAGGATCGGCACCAGGATCGTGATCGCAGCAATGGTGTCGAGAAAACAACCGACAAACAACATCAGCAGGTTTGCAAGGATCAGGAATACCCACTTGTTGTCAGTGATCGAGAAGATAAAATTCGACAACACGCTTGCGGCCTGGCTCACCGTCAACAGCCACGCAAAGATCGAAGCGGCGGTGACAATGAAGAGGACCGATGCCGTTGTCTCGATGGTGTCGAAGGTGGCTTTGGCCAGCGCTTTCGCGGTCATGGAACGGTAGCGAACGAGCCCGAGAAACAACGACCACATCACAGCGGCGACCGCAGCTTCCGTCGGCGTGAACCAGCCCAACACCATGCCACCGATCAAAATGACCGGCGTCATCAAGGCCATGACAGCCGAAAACTTGAAGATGTAGTCAAGGACAAGAATAACGCCGAGCGCTGAGAAGATCGCAGCATTCTGCGAGACGTTGAGTTTCTGCAGGACGTAGACCGCCACCGGGAATGACAGAACGATGCCGATTTCCAGCACTGCCGAGCCGATCTCGCGCAGATTGAATGGCGCGTCCGAGCCCCAACCATAGATGCGAGCAAAGATGAACACGGTCAGCATCATGAAGACCGTCATCAGAACGCCGGGAATGACGCCGCCGAGAAACAGGGAGCCAATCGAGACGTTGGCCATCATGCCGTAAATCACAAACGGCAGTGATGGCGGAATGATCGGGCCAAGTGTGGCCGATGCGGCCGTTACGCCGACGGCGACTTCAATAGGGTAGCCATGATCTCTCATGGCTTTGATTTCGATCGTGCCGATCCCGGCCGCATCGGCAATCGCCGTGCCCGACATGCCCGAAAAAATCACCGAGCCGATGATGTTGACTTGGGCCAGGCCACCGCGCATCCAGCCGACGAGGGAAACGGCAAACGCATAGATGCGGCCGGTGACGCCGGCGATATTCATCAAATTGCCAGCGAGGATGAAGAAGGGCACAGCCAGAAGTGGGAAACTTTCGACGCCCGCAATCATGCGCTGGGCAACGATCACATCGGGCGCCCCACCATGCACTGCCAGATAGGCGAGGGATGCCAGCGCCATCGACACCGCGACTGGCACGCCAATCATCATCAGCAGCAAGAAGCCGCCCAGCAAAACGGTCATGACTGGACTTCCCCCGAGCCGTCAAAGGCGCCTGGACGTTCGAGTACGGAATAGCCGCGCTTGAAATTGGCGATGGCGACATGGATGCTGCGGACGGTCATCAACACGAAGGCTGCAAACACCATCATGAAGAATGGCATTTTGGGCCAATCCACAGTGGTCATGCGTTCGTCGGAAATGATGCTGGCATAGCGCCATACGAGGACTGACATGTAGGCGAAAAAGCCGGTTCGCAGCACATCGACCAACGTTGCGAGACCACGGCCGGCCTTCGGTGCCAAGCTCCGATAGAGAAAATCGACATGGATGTGCCGGGACAAGCGGACACACATGACTGACCCCAAGAACACGACCGCAACCAGACAGTAAATGGCGATCTCCTCAGTCCAGGCAAAGCTGTTGTTGAGCACGTAGCGCGTGAAGAACTGCAAAAAGACGCAGCCACACATCACCCAGAAGATGGCGAGCGACAGCCAGTCTTCGATTGCTCGGTCGGACAGGTCGATGGGAACGACCGCCTCGTCGAACGTCTTGGCGATTTCTTCGGTGCTGATCTGCGTGTGGTGTTCAAGCGGTGCTTTTGACACGATGTGACTTTCCCCGTCAGCAAGTCGGCCCGTCGGCCCGTCGGCAAAAAGGCGCACCCCAGTTCCACCAGAGTACGCCGCAGCGTCGGTGAACGGGCAATCAATACTTCACGGCCTGGATCTTGTCCCAGTCGGCTTTGCGATAGCCGAACTGTTCGAATGTGACACTCTTATTGACCGTGTCCAGGAACTCATTGCGGTCGATTTCAGTAATGGTCAAACCCTTGTCCTTGAAGAACTGGACCAGTTTCTGCTCGTCGCTTTTGATTTTGGCAGTCGCACGGGCCGCCGCCTCTTGGCTGACTTCGGTCCAGGCTTTCTTCTCATCGCTCGAGAATTTCTCCCAGGTGCCCTTGGCGACGATGGTGTTGAGCGCATCGACGATGTGCCCGGTCAGAATGATGTGCTTCTGCACCTCGTAGAACTTCTTGGCGTCGATCGTGGTCAGCGGATTTTCCTGCGCCTCGACAGTGCCATTCTGCAGAGCGAGATAGACTTCGGCAAAGGCGATTGGCGTCGTGTTGGCGCCACACGAACGCGGCATTGCCAGATAGGCCGGCACATCGGGCACGCGAATCTTGAGGCCCTTCATTTCCGCGCAATTCTTGAACGCGCGGTTCGACGTGGTGTGGCGCGTCCCATAGTAGGTTGTCGCCGTAATCACGTGGCCGGTCTTGTCCTCGTAGCCTTTGGTCAATTCTTTGAAGACGTCGCTCTTGGCGAATGCCAGGAGATGTTCCGGTGATTTAAATGTGAACGGATAATAGGTCACGCCCATCGGTGGGAATGAGCGCGCGGCAAAGCTGCCGCCTGACAGGATGATGTCCACCGAGCCGAGCGAGAGGCCTTGGTTGATATCGGTTTCCTTGCCCAGCTGCGAGGCTGGAAAAACTTCGATCTGATACTTGTTGTTGGTCCGCTTGGCGAACTCGCCCGCAGCCCAAACGGACTCGGTGTGGAACGGCTCCGACGTCTCGTAAACGTGAGCCAATTTGAGTTTAGTCTGCGCCAAAGCCGGGACCGCGATCAGCGCCATGGCGGCGGCCAAGCCGATCGTCACAGGTCTGCGATTGAACATGCGTTGTCTCCTCCAGATTTTTTAACCCCGGCCGTAGCTTGGACCGGCGGCGGTACTTTCCCACAGCCTGAGGCGGGTTTTGGTACTGGCCGAACCTTACGGTCTCGATAGTGGCTGTCAACGGTAACGGAGCTACAAAGTTGTGGTGACAGCGCTGCAAGCGGCACATTCACCATCAATTCGGGCCCAAACCCGTGATTCCCGGACGGACTCGACCTGAAGCCTTTGGGATGGGCCTGGAAGCCCCACAGATGCCACCTGGCCGGGATTTACCAACACGTTGACGGGTGTTCTAGCCGATGCCGTGGTTAATGCGTGTGCGGCGTCGCTGGAGGCCTTGCGCGCGATTAACTGTCATTGGGTCAAAAATTCGGCGTGGTTGGTTTCTCCCCGCCCGCCGCCCTTTCCCCTTTCCGACTCGTGAAGACGGCGCTAGCATTAGGTCGTTCAGATCAGGAGATCGCCATTCATGGCCCGCATCGTCTACGTCAACGGTCGCTATGTGCCTTGGGGCGACGCCAGCGTGCACGCTGAGGATCGCGGATTTCAATTTGGTGATGCGGTGTATGAAGTCTGCGAAGTTCGGGCTGGCCGCTTAATCGATGAAACCCGGCACATGGACCGTCTCGCCCGTTCGCTCCGCGAATTGAAGATTCAGGAACCGATGTCGCGGGGGGCTTGGGCGCGGGTGATGCGTGAAACCATCCGCCGTAACCGGGTCGTCAACGGCTCGATCTATCTCCAGGTCTCACGTGGTGCCCGTCCGCGCGAGTTTCTGTTTTCCAATACCGACAGCATGATCCCGACCGTGGTTTGCCTCGCCCGGCCACTGGATCCGGTTCGTCGCGATGCCGCAGCCAAAGGCATCGCGGTGCGCTCAATGCCCGACATGCGGTGGGGACGCTGTGATATCAAAACCGTGATGTTGCTACCGGCCTCCATGGCCAAAGAAGCAGCCAATGAAATCGGCGGCAAGGAAGCGTGGTTGGTCGACGGCCAGGGCTTTGTCACCGAGGGCGCCTCATCCAACGCCTGGATCATCGACGACAAGGGACGTTTGATCACGCGCCCCACGGACAACGACATCTTGCGCGGAATTACCCGGACAACATTGATCGACGTCTTAAAGAGGGAAGGTCTCGAGTTGGTCGAACGCCCGTTCACTATCGAGGAGGCTAAGAAAGCTCGCGAAGCCTTCATCACATCGGCGACCTCGATCGTCACGCCCGTCGTTCGCATCGACGACACACCGATTGGCAACGGCGGTCCAGGGATCACTTCATCGCGCTTGCGTGAGATTTTTCACACGGTGGCTGAGCAATCCGC
>JAYSUN010000692.1:0-7399 GCA_043719045.1 Hyphomicrobiaceae bacterium
TTGAAGCCGTCGCATGGCGAAAACCGCCGGGGCAGGCCGCGACCTTTCAATTCGACCCGGCCAAGGGTCCAGGAACCGGGGCCGCACAGCGGCTCGAACTGCAGCAAGTCAAGCTCTCAGGTGACAGCATTGCCATTGAAGGTTGGATGGCGATCGGGCCTGACAACAAACTGCGTGAATTCTCGTTCCCTGAATTCACGCTCAACGTCGTTTCCAGGCTGAACGTCCAAGGCAAACGCCGGCCCGACAACGTCTGGGACGTCTCAGCCAAGGGCGCGGTCTTTGACGGCCGTGATATTTTTCGGGCTCTGTTCAATCTGGGACAAGTATCCAAAGTCGCGCGCAAAGATAAGCCGGGTTTGGATTTGACAGCCGAGGTCGACACGGTCCTGGGCTTTTCCGAGACCACACTTCGGCAGGTCAAAATCAAGGCTTCGCGCCGCGATGAAAACCTGACCGAACTGGATTTGAAGGCCAATTTGTCAAATGGCAAACCCTTTGCAGCCCTGGTCCGTCATAGCCAATCCGCGGGGCGCCAGTTGTTGGCCGAAGCCGCGGATGCTGGCCAAGTGTTCAAGTTGGTCGGCTTCTATCCGAATGCGGTTGGTGGGCTGATGCAGTTGGAAGTCAACCTGGATGCCAAAGGCCTCAACGAAAAGAGCGGGACGTTGTGGGCGCGCGATTTCGCAGTTTTGGGTGACCCGGTCGTCAGTGAGGTGTTTCAGACCGCGGACACAGCAACTGTCCAAGGTGGCGCGTCCAAGCCTCGGCAGCGCGTGGTGCGACAGCAGTTTGATTTTGAGGGCTTGAGCATTCCGTTCGATGTCGGGTCCGGCCAGTTCGTCATGAATGGAGCTGTCATCCGTGGCCCGGTGATCGGTGCGACCTTCAGCGGTAAGATCGATTTTAAATCCCAGCAGATCAATCTGGGCGGGACTTATGTTCCTTTGTCAGGCCTCAACAGTGCCATTGGCGGCATTCTCGGTCCCCTGTCTGGAGGAGCACAGGGAGAGGGGTTGTTTGGCATTACCTTCGCGGTTCAAGGTCCGCTCAGTACGCCGCAAGTCATCGTCAACCCGTTGTCTCTGCTCACACCCGGTATTTTCCGGGAGCTGACCAAGATGACGCCGGACAAGTTCAGGATCAACGCGCGCCCGGATCCGGCTGCGTCGGGCGCAGCTGGTGTGGGTGCTGGTAACGTCAGGTCGCGAGCCAAGGCGCCAGCCGTCCCTGATAAAGCGGCTGCTCGTTCCTCCAGCGCGCCCGCCATCGAACAGCCCGCGACAGCCGCTCCGCGCGGCCAGCCCGAAATCTTGTCGGACTGGTCAAGCGAAGTGAAAGCGTCACCCAAGAAGGCGCCGTAGTCGCATTGATCCGAAATGGCGTGCAACACGCAAAAAAGCCGCCGGTTGCGCGATGGCATCCGGCGACTTGAAACGTGGGCTGAAGCCTTGATGGCCGTCTGAAGCACAGTGCTTCAGCTATTGTTTTTAGTTCACGTGATCCTTCAGCCCCTTGGCGGGCTGGAACTTTGGCACGATCGATGCCGGGATCTTGATGGTCGCGCCGGTCGATGGGTTGCGGCCATCACGTGCTTCGCGCTTTGACACTTTGAATGTGCCGAAATCGGGAATGCGCACATCTTCGCCTTTCTTGAGGGCGTCCTTGATGTTTGACAGCATCGTCTCGACGGCGGTCTTGGCGTTGTCTTTGGTCATGGAGCAGGCCGACGCAACAGCGTCGATCAGATCCTGCTTGGTCATGGCCTTGGTGGCGGCTTTTGCCGGTTTGCTCATGGAATGCTCCTTTTACTCAGGTAAAGCTGGTCGGTGACGTTCTGGCAGAAATGGTCCGCGCAATGTGCCCAGTCCAATGGGGAGGTGACAGCACGACCGCCGCAGGCAGCCTGTGGGAAAACGCCCACAATCTCAGTCATAGTGCAGTGTTCGTTGGCAGGCTCTGTTGCGCGTACAGCGGATGGGTAGGCCGTAGACCGACCGTCAGCTGACGCTGTCATCTCGCCGTCATACGGGCGGGACGTACAGGGGCGAAGAGCCTGGAAAATAGGCCCGCGTCAAGCAGAAAAATGATCCAAAACCCCTTATTTCATGGGCTTTTCCCCTCACTTTTGCTCTCGAAATTGCCAACACACGAAATGTCGCGGCCGGCAGCTCGTCGAACTGCAGGCCGGACTTGACATTGGTTGGATTTCGGAAACGAGACGATATCGTCCGAGGTTGGAAAATCAGTGTGCCAGCGGGCGGGAGCCGTCGGCCTTGTCTTCCTTGGCCGCGAGTGCCGCAGCCTCCTCGTCCCAAACAATGCGCTCGGGCATCCGCAGAAGCGCAAAGTTCAAAACATCGTCCGCCTTCGCCACCGGCTTGATCACCAGTTTGGCTTTCACCTCATCGGGGATGTCGGCCAGGTCCTTGACGTTATCTTCTGGGATCAGCACAGTGGTGATGCCGGCACGCAAAGCTGCCAGCAATTTCTCCTTGAGGCCGCCGATCGGCAAGACGCGGCCCCGCAACGTGATTTCGCCGGTCATCGCAACATCCTTACGCACGGGAATACCCGTCAGCACGGAGACGATGGCGGTGACCATGGCAATACCTGCTGATGGTCCATCCTTCGGTGTCGCGCCCTCCGGCACATGCACATGGATGTCTTTCTTTTCAAACATCGTTGGTGCGATGCCGAGTTCGGGTGAACGCGAGCGGACATACGCTTGTGCCGCTTGAATCGACTCTTTCATCACATCGCGCAGATTGCCGGTGACGGACATGCGGCCCTTGCCCGGCATCATCACGCCTTCGATGGTCAGGATCTCGCCGCCGACTTCCGTCCAAGCAAGTCCAGTCACAACGCCGACCTGATCTTCGAGTTCGGCCTCGCCATACCGATACTTGGGCACGCCCAGATACTTGTCGAGGTTCGCTAAGGTGATGGTCACGCTCTTCTTTGACGTGCTCATGATCTCCGTGACGGCTTTGCGGGCCAGCTTGGAAATCTCACGTTCGAGCGAGCGCACACCCGCTTCCCGCGTGTAACGGCGGATCAGTTCGCGCAGTGCCGGCTCTTCGACAATCCATTCCTCGACCGCGAGGTTGTGATCTTCACGGGTGCCGGGGATCAAGTGACGGATCGCGATCTGCAGCTTTTCCTCTTCGGTGTAACCGGCGAGGCGAATGATCTCCATCCGGTCCATCAAGGCCGGCGGGATGTTCAGCGTATTTGCCGTTGTCACGAACATCACGCTGGACAAGTCGTAGTCGACCTCCAGGTAATGGTCGTTGAACGACGAGTTCTGTTCGGGATCGAGCACCTCAAGCAGGGCTGCCGCGGGGTCACCACGGAAGTCCTGGCCCATTTTGTCGATCTCATCGAGCAGGAACAACGGGTTGTTTTTCTTCGCCTTCTTCATCGACTGGATGATCTTGCCGGGCATCGAGCCGATGTAGGTGCGGCGGTGGCCACGGATCTCGGCTTCATCACGCACACCGCCGAGCGACATGCGCACGAACTCGCGACCCGTCGCGTTGGCAATGGATTTGCCGAGCGAGGTTTTGCCGACACCAGGCGGGCCGACAAGGCATAGAATCGGGCCCTTGAGTTTCTGTGTGCGGCTTTGCACGGCAAGATACTCGATGATCCGTTCTTTGACCTTCTCGAGGCCGAAGTGTTCCTTGTCGAGTGTCGCCTGCGCCTCCGGAATATCCTTTTTGGTTTTACCTTTGACGCCCCAGGGGATCGACAGCAGCCATTCCAGATAGTTGCGCACCACCGTCGCTTCCGCCGACATCGGGCTCATTTGGCGGAGCTTCTTCAACTCGGCCAGCGCCTTGTCCTTGGCCTCTTTGGACAGTTTGGTGTTTTCGATTTTTTCTTCGAACTCAGCGATATCGTCACGTTCTTCGCCGTCGCCGAGTTCCTTTTGAATGGCCTTCATCTGCTCATTCAAATAGTACTCGCGCTGGGTCTTCTCCATTTGCCGCTTGACGCGCGAACGGATCTTTTTCTCGACCTGCAGAACTGAGATTTCGCTTTCCATCAGGCCATAGACCCGCTCCAGCCGCTCACTGACGACCGAGGTTTCCAGGATCTCCTGCTTTTCAGCGATCTTGATGGCCAGATGCGAGGCGATAGTATCGGCAAGTTTTGAGTAATCCTCGATCTGGCCGACGGTGCCGAGAACTTCCGGCGAGATCTTTTTATTGAGTTTGACGTAGCCTTCGAACTGCGAAACGGCGGAGCGCGCCAAGGCTTCCAGCTCATCTTTCGGACCAGCCTGTTCAGGGATCTTGGCGACTTCGGCCTCGAAGTATTCGGTACGACCGGTGTAGCGGACAATCCGCGCACGTGAGGCGCCCTCGACCAACACCTTGACGGTGCCGTCTGGCAACTTGAGCAGCTGCAACACAGATGCAAGTGTGCCGACTTCGAAGATGGCGTCACTCTGCGGGTCGTCATCGCCCGCGTTCTTTTGGGCCGCCAACAGGATCTGTTTATCCGAGCGCATGACCTCTTCGAGGGCGTTGATCGATTTCTCGCGACCCACGAACAACGGCACAATCATATGCGGGAAAACGACGATGTCGCGCAGCGGGAGCACCGGGAAGGTGTCCTTCGCGCCCTTGTCGCGGGTCGGCTTGATCTCGTCGCTCATGGTCTCACTCTCTCCCTGTGATGCCGGCATCACACGTTAGGCGCAGCGTGTGGCCAGTTCTTGTCCGAGTTGGGACCGTCCACAAGAGGCCCGGTTCTAACCCTATACGGTCCGGCACCGTTGGACGTTGGAACTGCCAATCTGCCGTAAGGAGCAAATGGTGATTGTCGCGGCCTCTTCAAGCAGACTCTACCATATACTGCCACCAAATCTGTGGGCGATGCCAAAAGCGCACACTGTGGCGGCTGGGACGGCGCATGGGGCTCGGAGCCGCTTCCAGCAGTGGACGCCACCCCTCCTTTGGGCGAAGTCACTCAACCCTTGAGGAAAGCCTGTACGATTTCCGTGCATTGGCCCGACGGGGTGCGGCGTGTCAGCGATCACGCAAACTGCTAAGTCCGTGCTCGAGCGCACGCCGTATACCAGCGGCTGAGATTTGAGGTGGGCCAATGGCGTCAATACAAAAGACCGTCGTCGTCACGGGCGCGGCGCGGCGTTTGGGTCGGGCTTTGGCGCTGGATTTTGCCCGTTCAGGCTGGCGCGTTGGTGTCCACTACGCGTCATCTGGGCGTGATGCGCAGGCGGTCGTTCAAGAAATTGTCGCAGCTGGCGGCCAAGCGATCGGGGTTGCGGCGGATCTGGCTGATCCGACGG
Source organism: Hyphomicrobiaceae bacterium (assembly GCA_043719045.1). Taxonomy (GTDB): domain Bacteria; phylum Pseudomonadota; class Alphaproteobacteria; order Rhizobiales; family Hyphomicrobiaceae; genus JABFRJ01. The sequence goes on from JAYSUN010000692.1 coordinate 5,321, forward strand.
CCGTTGCAAACCTGTTGCCGAAAGTGGTGGAGCAACTGGGCCCGGTGACGTGCCTGGTCAACAATGCCTCCCGGTTTATCTACGACGATATTGCCACCCTGACGGTTACCCAATGGGATGCGCATCAGGCGATCAATCTGCGTGCGCCGGTATTTCTGGCGCAAGCTCTGGCAGCGCAGTTGCCGGCGGGTGCAGCTGGCAACATGATCAATATTGTTGATCAGCGGGTCTGGAAGCCAACCCCACACTTTTTTTCATATAGTGCTGCAAAAGCGGGCTTATGGGCGGTCACGCAAACGCTGGCTCAGGGCCTTGCACCGCGCATTCGGGTCAACGCGATTGGCCCCGGACCGATGTTACAAAGTGTGCATCAGGAGCGCGCTGATTTTGACGCCCAGACGGCTGCAACGCCGCTGCAACGCGGCACCACGCCCGATGAAATCTGTGCTGCCGTTCGCTACATCCTGTCGGCCCCCGCATTGACCGGTCAGATGCTTGCCTTGGATGGTGGGCAACACCTGGCATGGCAAACGCCGGACATCGGTGACGGCCACGGCTGATATCTCTCTCGCGCTCTCTGGCTGTCTGGCAATTTGGACATCGGGGGTGTCTTGCGCAGCCTTCCTGAGCAAGGCGATTCGGGTTAGATGCTGCTGCAGTTGCTGACGCGGCTCCGGGGCGAAGCCGTGCTTCCGTCACAATGGCGGATCACAAGGCCAGGGGTGGCGACTGAACAGCGTTTCACAAAAGCTGATCAGTGGTTGGTTGTGTGGGAAATCGGGACGAACAATGAATCCTCTGGATCTCATGAAGGGCAAGGTCGCTATTGCGGCCAGCAATACCGGGGGATTCTCGTTTATCGAGTTGTTCACCCAAGCGCATATCGTTGTCAAAATCGTCATGCTCGGCCTCCTATTGGCGTCAGTCTGGTCGTGGGCGATCATTATCGAGAAAACCTTTGCGTTCCGACGGGCCCGGCGCGAGGCAGATCAATTCGAGCAGATGTTCTGGTCAGGTCAATCGCTCGACGAATTGTACTCGGGTCTGTCGCGCGGCAAGACGTTTTCGATGGCGTCGCTGTTTGTTGCCGCCATGCGCGAATGGAAACGCTCGGTTGAAGGCAACGTGCGCGCGCTCGGTGGCATTCAGCTTCGGGTCGAGAAGGTCATGGATGTCACGATCAACCGCGAGATGGAAACACTCGATCGGCGCCTACTGTTTTTGGCGACGGTCGCATCGGCTGCACCGTTCATCGGCTTGTTCGGGACCGTGATCGGCATTATGACCACCTTCCAAGCCATTGCGGCGTCTAAGAACACGTCATTGGCGGTTGTGGCACCGGGTATCTCGGAGGCGCTGTTCGCCACGGCCATCGGCTTGCTGGCCGCGATCCCCGCACAGATTTTCTACAACCACTTCACCGCCAAGAGCGCGCAGATCTCGCAACGCCTGGAAGCCTTTGCCGACGAGTTCTCGGCGATCGTCTCGCGTCAAATTGATGTGAGGACCTGACATGGCCGGTGGCGTTAAACAGGCAGGTCGTCCGTCCGGTGGCCGGCGGGGGCGCGCGCGCAGACATGCGCCCATGGCCGAAATCAATGTCACGCCATTCGTCGACGTCATGCTCGTGCTGCTGATTATCTTTATGGTGACGGCGCCCTTGTTGACCGCGGGTGTGCCGTTGGATTTGCCGCAGGCCAAGGGTAAGGCTATCGACGCACAGAACAAAGAACCGATCGTGTTGTCGATTACCAAAGACGGCAAGATTTTCCTCGGCCAAGAGGAGAAGGTGGCTGTGTCGTTGGATGAAATCGGCCCGAAACTACAGGCAATTGTGAGAAACACGGGTGACATAGATCCGCCGATCTTTGTTCGCGGCGACAAGAATGCCGTCTATGGTGTCGCAACTCAGGTCATGGCGCGAATCCAAGCGGCTGGTTTTAAAAAGCTCTCGCTCGTGCTCGAAGGCGAAGGAGGCTGACACTCCGTGCACCTCGGCCTCGGTATATCGCTAGTCGCCCACGGGGCAATGTTGGCATGGGCGCTGCTCACCATCCAAGCCACACCGCCGTTCAAAAT
>JAYSUN010000693.1:0-7378 GCA_043719045.1 Hyphomicrobiaceae bacterium
CCGTAGGCACCCAGAAACGATGCTGCGACCAACACAAGAGCTGCCGAACGCAGCCGAATCCGAGTGCTGTCGAGGCGATAGGCGAGCCAGGCGAGAAAGACGAAGCCAGCGGCGGCGGCGAGCGCTTTCAGCACCATCAGTGGATATTCGGTGGCCAGGAAATTCACCGTCGACCAGGAACTCAGATAGAAGAACAGATCATAGGCGTGCACCACCATATTCATGGTCTGGCGCTTGACGGCGGCAGCCACAGCAATGAGCAGACAGAATGCGCCCGTCGTGACCGCGGCAAACATCAATCGGCCGGTCAACAGCGTGAGGATCGCGCCAATGGCGATGGTAATGCCCGCGGTGAAGGCGATATTTTCGATGGCCCCTTCCGACGCCCAGAAGTAGCGGCTGACCAGGACTGCGACGACGGCCGTGACGGCATAGCACTCAGCTGTGCCAAGGCGATGGGTCAGCCAGGATGGCACCAACGATTGCAGGCGTGGAGCATTGAAGCCGCTCCCGGCCGTTTCATCAGACATGCACACGACCCCAACGCCACACCGTCACGCGACGCTTTGTGACAGAGTGATGACAGCATAGCTGCCATGAACGGTTGATGAAATGCGCTGCACGACGAATAATGGCGAGCAGGGTTATTTTTACGCAGCCGCCGGCAGCAGCGGGATGTCAGTGTCGTCAAGTTTGGCGCCGGCTTGGGTTAACATGGCGTGCACCTGACCGCGGTGGTGGGTTTGGTGATTGAACATGTGGGTGATCAGCAACCACCGCGGCTTCGTGTCGTCGCGCCCGGCCGCCATGGCATGATAGGTCAGGTCCCCGGACAGAGCATCGGCCGTTAACCGGTCTGCCCAGTCGATGATCTGAGCATCCAAGGCGATGCGCGCCGCCTGCAAATCGGACCATTGCGGAAATGCGGTGCGGCTGCCTGCGATGCTGGTGGCCTCCGGTTTCAGGGCTTCATCACCTGTGAAGCGGAACATCCAGGCTCTATCGCCGAAGATCAGATGGCTCAAAGTGCACTGAATCGAGCCGAAGAAGGCACCTCGGTCTTGGCCTCGTTGGGCGTCCGTTAACTGATCCGCGGCGCCAAACAGGCTGCGATTCTGCCAAGCATTGTAACGGGCCATCATCAGGGCGTAGGCAGGCGAAATCATGGACAACTCCATTTTGCAGGTGCGAGGCTCCCCCTTGCTCTGGCCGCGTGGCATGTCATACCAGCCCGCAGAAATCTTGACTCTTTCCTGTAGGGGACTGCGGGCTGGTATTCTCTTTTCTTGGCGCGCGGCCACACGGCCAGCCCCGCGCGCGGATACCAATCCGCACCAGTCAGTGTTGATGCGGATTGGTATCAATACACGTGGCGATCCCGCACCCGATCAAGGACACGCCATGACGACGACTTATGATCTTACAGGCCGCGTTGCAGCCGTTACCGGCGGCGCGCAAGGCATCGGCCGGGCCATTACCGAGCGGTTTGTCGCCTCTGGTGGTAAAGTCGCCATCTGGGATCACGACATCAAGTTGGCCACTCAGACGGCCAAGGAGCTTGGCCCCAATGTGCTGGCTGTCGCTTGCGACGTGACCAAACCCGCGACCGTCAGAGCCGCCCGCGACGCGACTGTCAAACACTTCGGCAAGATCGACATCCTCGTCAACAATGCCGGGGTGGCCGGGCCGACCGCTAAACTGTGGGACTACTCGCTGGAACAATTAAAACAGACCATGGCGATCAACCTCGAAGGCCCGTTCAATTGCTGCCAGGTCGTCATACCCGGCATGATCGCGCAGAACTATGGCCGCATCGTCAACATCGCCTCGATCGCCGGCAAAGAGGGTAACCCGAACGCGTCAGCATACTCGGCATCGAAAGCGGCCTTGATCGGCATGACCAAGTCGCTCGGCAAGGAGTTGGCTGGCTACAACATTTCCGTCAATGCGGTGACGCCAGCGGCGGCCAAGACGGCCATCTTCGATCAAATCACGCAGGAACATATCGATTTCATGCTGTCAAAAATTCCGCGTGCGCGGTTTGTGAAAGTTGAGGAGGTGGCGGCGCTGGTGACGTTTGCTGCGTCCGAAGACTGCTCATTTACGACCGGCCAGGTGCTCGATATTTCCGGCGGCCGCGCCACGTATTGACGCGCAGTGGCTGAGTTGAATGGCAACCAGAGCGCTTTGTTTGATCGGGCTGATCAATGCGCCTCGGCCGCTGAGCTGATGGCGTTGTCTGCGGTTAACCAATTAAGCAACAAAATTAACGGTTTGTGGCTGGAAGTTGTTAACGACGGCGGCGGACGAGGGGCAGCACGTGCCCGTCTCACCGAACCGAAGGGACACCTTTATGAGCAAACCTATTTTTCAGCGCCTCATACTTGGCGCAGGATTGGCCGGGTTAGGTTTTGCGGCCAGCATGGCTGTGGCAAACTCCGCAGTTGCGAACCAGTCGATGATCCGGTCGGCACAAAGCTGGTCATACCAGTTGACCGGCAATCTCAGCAAAATCGTATCGTCGAGTGCTGACGTGGTTGTGGTCGATGCCGACGCGGGCGGTAACGCGAGCCGCTTCAAATCCAAGCCAGGCGGCGGACGTCGCGCGGCGATTGCCTACTTGTCGGTGGGCGAAGCCGAAAAATGGCGCGGCTATTGGAAAGGTTGCTGCGGCTCCGGCTCACCGACGTGGTTGACAAGCACGACCCAGGGCTGGGCTGGGAACTACGCGGTGAAATTCTGGGAACCGGGTTGGAAGGCCATCGTGGCTCAGCGCGTGCGCGAGATTTTTGCCAAGGGCTATGACGGCCTGTACCTCGACCGCATCGATACCTGGGAGAAGTTCGGCACCAAGGCGCAGATGATTCAGTTCATCAAGGAAATCGCGGCGCAGGCACGCGGCATCAAAGGCGATGCGGCGATCATGGTGCAAAATGGCGAAGAATTGCTCGACAATGCGAGCTACGTGTCGACCATCGATGCGATCGCCAAGGAGGATCTGTTCCACGGCGTCAATCACGACGGCCGGCGCAATACCGCAGGCACAATTTCGGCGAGTGTGGGTCTCCTCAATCGCGCCAAAGCCCAGGGCAAGAAGATCTTTGTCGTCGAGTATTTGAGTGGCTCGTCAGCTGCGAGTGTTGCGGCGGAAATCCGCAAGCAAGGCTATGTGCCGAATTTTGCTGGGCGGAATCTCGGCGGGTGAGCAGGTGGCCTCCCCTCAACCCCCGGACGCTCAAACGCTACGCGCCTGAGCGTCCTCCGCTTCTCCGCTTCAGAGGTGAAGGAGGGATACCTTTTAATTGTCAAAGAGCCGACGCCCGTGAAGGCGTCGCACCGGGGAACTGTGACGGTCTGCGGCCGGGTGAGTGGCGCTCCGCGTCGCGGTTTCGATGTAGTGGACAATAACACGCTCCGCGGGAAAATCTATCTTTGATTGTGGTTATGGTGAATTTCGCGAGCCCGGCTTTGGAGTGGCATGGCGGTGGCCAATCAGCTACCGCTGCTGGGGAAAATCGAGGGACCCTGCCATGCTCGACCGCGCCGCGTTTGTGAAACCGATTGCCCATCGCGGCCTCCACGACGCAAAGACCAAGCGGATCGAGAATGCAGCATCGGCGTTCACGGCGGGGCTGGCCAAGGGGTATGGGTTGGAGTGCGATCTGCAGCCCGCGGAAGATGGCACGCCGATGGTCTTCCATGACGACACCGTTGAGCGGTTGATGGATGGTCGCGGGCGTGTCGATCGGATGAGCGTGGCCGCACTGAAACAGTTGAAGTACAAGGGCAATGATGAGGCCATCTTGACCCTGGCCGAGTTCTTGGACCTGTGCGGTGGCCGAGGTCCGCTGCTGGTTGAGGTGAAGAGTGGGTGGCGTCGACCCAAGGCTGGGTTTCTTGAAGCGATTGCGGCACAGGCGAAACGCTACAAAGGGCCGTTGGCGTTGATGTCATTCGATCCGCGGGTGATGGCGGCTTTGGCTGAGTTGGCACCGAAAGTGCCGCGCGGGATCGTGGCTGGAAAATACGAAGGCAAGGGCTGGTGGCTGGACGATGTCGGTGAGGAGCGCGGCCTGCGGTTGACGGATCTGCTCGAGTCCGGGCCGGCGGCACCGTCGTTTTATGCGTATCACGTAAAATCGTTACCGACGCCCGTGACACGCTATGTGCGTGAAGTGGCGAACGTGCCGCTGTTCACCTGGACGGTGCGAACAGCGGCAGATCGCAAAATAGCGGCGAAGTGGGCAGATGCGCCGATTTTTGAAGGCTTCGAGCCCTAGGAGCCTGTCGCGCACCGACCGGTTCGACGTTATCCCGCAACGTCGTCTTCGCTGACCGCTTCACTCCAGGGCTGTTCGGGTTCGGTCGCGCCCTCATTGATGCCTTTGACGCGGCGGACGGCTGAGGCGATGGTGAACGGGAACGGGTAAGGCACCGGTTCGCATTCAACGGTGTCGAATTTTTCGCCGATCAGCGCGAGGGCTTTGTCGCCGAGGCGGCGGTCAACTGCGACGGGGCCGAGGCCCGAGACGTCGATGCGCGGCTGATGGAAGGCCTCGTTCAAGTCCATGCCGAAGTCGGCCTGCAGGGCAAGCAGCTGAAAGACCGCGGGGATGATTTTTCGCCCACCACAGCCACCGATGGCGACGACCTCGTTGTCGCCGGTCATGATGGCTGGGGCATAGTTGGCGAGTGCGCGGCGGCCCGGGGCGATGCCATTGGGACCACCGGTCGGGTCGAACCAGTTGATGCCGTTGTTCATCAGAATGCCCGTTTTCGGCAGGACGACGCGGGACCCAAACAGCGACAACAAGGTCTGGGTCAAAGTCACCATATTGCCGTCGCGATCGACGACGGTGAGATGAGTGGTGCAAGTCGGCGCGGTTTTTTCGCCGGCGTCGCCCATGTGGGTCATGCGGTAGTCCCAGGCATGGCGCAGGGCCGCTGCGTAAGCCGCGAAAGTTTTGCCATTGGGTTTTGTTTCAGCGCGTTTGCGGATGCGTGCGAGCTCATCGAACGCCATCGCCAGAGTTGGACCGCCATTCAATTCTGGCAACACGTGGATGGTGCGACCGGCATATGAGATCTCACGCGGCTCTTCGATCGTGCGCACCTGATAGGCTGCAAGATCAGCCTCCGTCAAACAGCCGCCTAAGGCCTTCACATCAGCCGCAATCGATTTCGCGAGCGGGCCTTTGTAGAGAGCCGGCGCACCTTCGCTGGCCAGTGTGCTGAGGGTTTTGGCGAGATCCGGCATCGGCAGGCGAACAACCCCGGCGGCCAGCGTCGCGATCGGTGGTTGCGGCGGCAGCCCACCACGGAGAAAGCGCTTGGCCGCGCCCGTATCTTTGGCAAGATCGCCCATCGCTGAGGCAATGTTGATCATCGCGTACCAATCGACGACCAAGCCTTGCTCAGCATGCTGAACGGCAGGCGCAAGCAAATCCGCCCACTTCTTGCGACCAAAGCGCTGATGCGCGGTCCATAGGCCCAGTGGCTGCGATGGTGTGCAGACCGCTGTGGCGCCGACAGTGTTCCGATTGTCTTTGACGGCGGCCCAGCCAAACAAATTGCCATCGGTGCCGCCGACGACTTTGTAGTCTTTGGGGTTGAGGCCTTGTGGTGACATGGCGCCAAAGTCGAAGCCGGTGACCTTGCCGGTTTTGGCTTCGCGCACCAGCATCACGCCGACGCCTCCAATACCGCTCATCCAGGGCTCGACCACGCCGACAGTCATCGCGGCGGCAATTGCGGCGTCGACGGCGTGCCCGCCAGCTGCCAAGACCCGGGCACCGACTTCGGACGCGATCCGGTTTTGAGTGACGACGATGCCCTTTTTCGAGCGCACCGACGGTTTGGTCACCAGCCGCCTGCGTGACAGGGCATGCGAGACAATCGACGTGGTCTTGGGCATAGCGCAGGTTACCTTTTGCCGTTTGGGTCGCACGAGCTTAGCAGACCTGCAGCGATAATCGCTCTATTCAACATCGGTGTCCTGGAATTTTTGCAGCACCTTCACGCGGTGAAACTATCCGGGATCTAGCCCGGCTTGGGTGCAGCACCGTGCCAACGCTTCGACAGGTCAAGGTCCCGGATATTTCGCGCGGTGCCGGCACGCCAAATTCCGGGATATCGGGAAAATGATCTGACAAACGCCCCGCCAACAGATCGCGCTTCGCGTTTTGTTGAGAGTGTCCATGTCTGGCTCCGTTGTCGATGAGTGACCACGGCCTAGCAGATTGTGGTCGCTTGATCGTTCGACCTGAGACGAAGTGTTCGCGCGGATTACGCGCCACTCAACTCGCGCGCTTGTGCTCGGCCACAGCTGCGCCAAAGGCCTCGAACAACGCGCGATTCACTGGATTACTCTGCGGGTCATATTCTGCGTGCCACTGAACGCCCAACGCAAAATGCGAGGCATCGGCAATGCGGATAGCTTCGATGGTGCCATCATCGGCGACACCTTCGCTGACGACGCGAGCGCCAAGATCAAGAATGCCCTGGCCATGCAGTGAATTCACCCGGATGGTAGCGCGACCGTAAAGGCGCTCGAAAGTGCCGCCGGGCGTAAGTTTGACATCGTGACGGTCGGCAAACACGACCGTCGGATCGGGGTGGATTTCACCAGTCGGCAGACGGGGCATGCGGTGATTGATGCGGCCGGGAATGTCACGGATCTCAGGATGCAATGTGCCGCCAAATGCGACGTTCATTTCCTGAAAACCACGGCAAATTCCAAACACCGGGACGCCGCGCGCAACGCAGGCCAAGATCAAAGCCAAGGCGACGGAGTCGCGGTTTTCGTCATAGGGTTCATGCTTGGGAGACGGCTCAATCTTGAATCGCGTCGGATGCACATTGGCACGCGCGCCGGTCAGCAGTACACCGTCGACCACATCCAACAATGCATCGATGTCGGTGACGTCTGGTGAACCGCCAAACACCAACGGCAGGGCGCCTGCAACGTCGACGACCGCGCGCAGATTTCGCTCGCCGCACATCTGAGCGGGAAAGCGGTTTTCGATAACATAGCTGTTACCGATGACGCCAATCACTGGTTTCTTCATGGCCCCCGCCCGCCTGTTACCCGCGCACATCTCGAAAGGCGTCATCGATCCGGTTCAATGCATCTTCCAGGATCGGCCGCGGGGTCGCGAAGTTGATCCGCATCCACGTCTCGCCTTTGGGTCCGAATTGCGCTCCAGGGCTGACAAACAGACGAGCCCGTTTGGCCACACGCGAGGCGACCTCGTCGGACTTCAAGCCGGTGGCCGAAAAATCGATCCAGGCGAGATAGGTCGACTCAAGGCGCATCGAGCGCGCACCGGGGATAGCGGCTTCGATGCGCTTGTCGATGAGATCGCGGTTGTCCTTGAGG
>JAYSUN010000694.1:0-2660 GCA_043719045.1 Hyphomicrobiaceae bacterium
GGTCGAATGCCGGCACGGTGCTGCGGCTGCGTGGGAAGGGCGTTGCCAGCCAGAGCGGCGCGGGCGACCACTTCGTCGAGTTGAAGGTCATACTTCCCGAGGCAATCGACGAAGACATCGTCCAAACGATTGTCACGTGGGAAGCCAAGCATCCCTACGACCCGCGCAAAGGACTTCTGTAATGACAATGATCGATGAGCGCGAACTCATCACGACCATCAGCGCTTTGACACAGGACGCCCTTTGGCGCTGGATTGCGCTCGGTTGGATCGTCCCGGCCGAGGGTGCCCAGACCATCCTGTTCGATACGGCCGATGTTGCGCGGGTTCGCCTCATCAGCGAGCTGCATTTCGATCTCGCTATCGAGGAAGACAACATCACCATGGTGTTGTCGCTCTTGGATCAGCTTTACGCGGTCAGACGCTCTCTCAGTGCCGTCATGGCGGCTGTCGCGGCTCAGCCAGACGACGTCCGCGTCAGCATCGCGACGCTCGTTGACGCTCAGCGCGTCATGTTAGTCGAGCGGCGTGAGTAGTTTCCGAGCCTGAGCGAGGTCTGTTCGGGGGAGCATAGTCAGTCGTGAGCGTTGGTGCGCACGCGCATGGTGTAGCTGCGGAGCCGGCCTGGGGAATAACACAAATATGCCGGGCGTCCTCGTCGAGAACCAACCAACCAAGGTACCGGAGTTCCGACCGGTCCAAAATCGGCGACAACGCGCCATTGCTTATGCCAACACCTTGAGCCGCCGCGCAGGGCCCTATTTGCTCGCACTTTGGTCACACAAATGGGTGATCCTGTGCGGGCTCGCCGCCGCCGGCCTGATGGTCGCGTACGGACCAACCTTCCTCCTTGGGCCACGGATCGCGGTCGTTGCGGCCGAGCAGGGGCTGTTCCTCCAAACAGTCGTTGCAAGCGGCCATGTTGAAGCGCCGAATCGAGTCAACATCGCAAGCCAAATGACCGGCGTCGTTGCGAACGTACCTGTCGTGGAAGGTCAGAGCGTGAAGGCCGGTGAGATATTGATTCAACTTGACGACCGCGAACTTCTTGCTGCCTCCATCCAAGCCGAAGGTGCAGTTGCGCAAGCCGAGGCGCGACTTCGGCAGATCCGGGAACTGACGCTTCCGGCCGCGCAACAGTCCCTCGTTCAAGCGCGTGCGACGCTCGTCAATGCGGAAGGCGCTCACGCTCGTGCGCTTAAGCTGAACACAGACGGGTATGCGACACGCGTGACGCTGGATGAAGCGGTAAAAGCACTGGAAGTCGCCCGCGCGCAGGCCAAGAGCGCAGAACTTCAGGTGGCGGCGGCCCAGTCAGATGGCAGCGATTACGTGTTGGCCGAAACACAACGCAGCCAGGCAGCGGCCAGCTTGACCTCAGCCCGCTCGCGGCTGAGCTACACCGCCATCAAGGCGCCGCGAGATGGGACTTTGATTTCTCGAAACGTCGAGACGGGCAACACGGTTGCGCCGGGCGCTATTCTTATGGTCCTGTCTCCGGGTGGAGAGACACAGCTCGTGGTCTTGATCGACGAGAAAAACTTGGCCCTCATCTCCATAGGATTGCCGGCCATTGTGTCAGCGGACGCCTACAGCAAATCGACGTTTCTGGCTGAGGTTTTCTACGTCAATCCGGGCGTTGATTTGCAACGCGCCTCGGTCGAAGTTAAGCTCAAAGTGCCTGAACCACCCAGCTACCTGCGGCAGGACATGACGGTGTCGGTCGACATCGAAATCGCGCGTCGCGCAGATGCGATTATTTTGCCAGTTGGTTCGATCGGCAGCGTAACAACGCCAAAAACTTGGGTGATGAAAGTCATTTCCGGACGGGTGAAGAAGACTGCAATCACTCTTGGAATTGTAAGTGGCGGCAAAGCTGAGATTATCTCCGGCCTTAATGCTGGTGAACGCGTCGTGCCGGCAAGCAATACCGCGATCAAGGACGGTCAACGCGTGCGGGCCACCACACCGGCGGCAGCCAAGTCATGAGCCCCTGGGCGCCCTTCGAGTGGATCACCGCCATTCGCTTCCTGAAGGAGGGGCGGATGCAGTCGCTATTTATTATTGCGGGTGTGGCGATCGGCGTGGCGGTGATCGTGTTCATGTCCGCTCTGCTCTCAGGCTTGCAGAAGAATTTTCTAAAGCGTGTCCTGACGTCCTCGCCCCACATTCAGTTGATTCCGGCCGATGAGATTGCGCGGCCGTTGCGCGCCGGCGCGGGAATCGTCGAGGCAGCGGTCATCCAGCGTCCGGCACAGCGTTTGAGATCCATCGACCAGTGGCAGCGGATCCGAACGCAGCTCCAAAGCTGGCCTGAAGTTGTCTACGTTTCGCCATCAGTCTCTGCGGCAGCACTCGCCGTACGTGGCAATGCCAGCCGATCGATCACGATGACGGGCGTCGATCCGGACGTCTACTTTAATATCGTGCGCATCCCCGAGTACATTGTCTCCGGTGATCCGCGCGTCGGCAGCGATGACATCGTCATCGGTCTGGATCTGGCGAATGAACTGGGCGTCACCGTCCGGGACAAGCTGACGGTCACATCAGCGACCGGCACGTCACGTCTCCTGACGATCAGCGGCATTTTCGATCTTGGCAACAAGGCCGCCAATTTGCGAGCAACATACGTCGCTTTGCGGACCGCTCAAGCATTGGCGA
>JAYSUN010000695.1:0-23429 GCA_043719045.1 Hyphomicrobiaceae bacterium
GTCGCCTCGCCGATCCCCGAAGCAGCCCCGGTGATAATGGCGATCTTGTCTTTGAGACGCATCCCATTACTCCATCTTGATCTTCAGTTCGGCAATCAACTGGCCCCAGCGCTTCCGTTCCGCCACGATAAAACTGGTGAACTCAGCCGACGACGAACCGACCAACACGGCACTGATGCCGGCAAGCTTCTCCTTGACCGCTGGATCGCGCGCAACCGCCATCGCGTCGGCTTCAATTTTCTTGACGATATCAGCGGGCGTTCCGGCACGTACCGCCACGCCGAAGAAACTCGAGACGTCAAAACCCGGCAGTGTCTCGGCGATCGTTGGGAACTCAGGCGACAACGGATGTTTTGTTGCACTCGTCACGGCGATGCCCCTGATCTGGCCGCCGCGGACGAGATTGATACATGACGGAATGTTCTCAAAAATAACATCGACGCTGCCGGCCACAAGATCGTTCAACGCCGGCCCGCTGCCCCGATAGGCGACATGGGTCATCTCGATCCCGGCCATGCGTTTGAAAATCTCGGCCGCCAAATGGACCGACGAGCCGACGCCGGGAGATGCGTAGTTGAGCTTGCCGCCTTGCGCTTTGGCATAGGCGATAAACTCCGGCACGGTTGTCACCGGCATGTCTTTTTTGACGACCAGCAGATTCGGAATCCGCACGGTCTGCGAGACGTATTGCAGATCCTTTTCAGGATCGTAGGCCAACTTCGGAAACAGGAATTGGTTGGTCGTGACGGCGGGCGTGCAGATCAGGATGTTCGTGCCATCCGCCGGTGCCTTGGCGACACGGTCATTGCCGACGTTGCCTTGCGCGCCAGGCACATTTTCGACGATGACCGATGTGCCCCACAACTTGCCCCAACTGTCGGCGAGAACGCGCCCTGTGATATCGGTTGTCCCGCCCGCCGCGAACGGCACCACGACCTTGATGGTCTGGCCACTTGGGTAGCCTTGCGCGCACAGCAGGCTTGGCATCGCAAGCGAGGCTGATCCGGCAGCAAGGCCGGTGAAAACATGGCGGCGGGTCGGCATCGAGGCGTCTCCTGGCGGACAGCGGTGGCGCACAATTGAACAAACACCTCAAAAAATCCAGTGCCATCTTCAAACCGGCGGACGGCCGCCCGAGCCGCCTCGAGCTGCCGGTTCATTGGCCCTGTCCACCGTGGTTTCTGTGGGTAACCGTGCGGCTGTCCACAGAGTTGGCATACCTGCCACTTGCATTGAGCGGCTCCATCTCAAATGGTCGGCTCCTGGTTTGCGCGCTCATGCGTTGCTCTTGCGCGACTTCGCCTACCGCCTGTGAGAGGCCCGAAATGACCGCCGCTGCTGCCACCGAACTGCGGACTGCCCTTGCTGAGTTGGCCAAACGCTCGACGAGCTTGGTCAAGGCCTGCAATAACGAGGAGAGCATCAAGCTTTATCTCGTGCTGCCAATGTTGCGTGTTCTCGGCTACGACAGCAACGATCCTCTGGAGGTCTATCCCAACCACGAATCCGATCCTGTGGCCGGCGCTACCGGCCCCAAAGTTTACACCGCAGACTTCGCGATCCTGCGCACCGGTGCACCGGTGATTGCCATTGGCGCTGGCCGCACGCCGGCCGATCTGGAGGCCAAACGCCAGACCATCGGGACCTATTTCAGCGCCTGGTCGAGCGTGAAACTGGGCATTGTCTCGAACGGTCTGGTGTTTGAATTTTTTGTCGACAGCCTCGAGCCCGGCTTGATGGACAACGAACCATTCCTGACGCTCGATCTTCAAACCATTGCCGAGGGGGCCGTCCCGGACGAAGTCATCGACACCCTGGTGCACGCGACCAAACGCCTCCTGGATCCGGACAAGATCGCCGAACGCGCGCATCTGCAGCTGGTGCGGAAACGCCTGCGGATGGCATTCGTTGAGGAAGCGCAGAAGCCATCCGACGACTTGTGCCGCGCAATGATGTCGCGCATCGGGTTCCCTGGCGTGCGTCGCGAAGCCATCGAACGGCATTATGGCGCCCTGGTAAAATCGTCATTTGAAGAAGCCCTGGTCCTGCCAGTGGTTCAGCGGCTGAAAGCCGGTGGTGTCACGGATGGTATCGCCAGCGGGATCAAGATGGACATCAGCCAAAGTCTGGCCTCGGTTGAACATGAGATTTCCCTGGTCAGCGCGCTCCGGCGCCGGCTCGCGTTTCTGGTCAAGGACGAGGCGCACTATCAAGCCATCGAACACCTGCGCGTGCAGAGTTTTGTCGGCAGACTGGTGGTTTTCTTCAACCGCGATCCCGACGGACGTATCGTCGAGATCATCCGTGGTGCCGGTTCGAGCGACAAGTTCATCTTCGCCGGCACTGAAATTGTGACCACCAATCTGGCAGATATCGATGTGCCGCTGAAAGCAGCTTTTGAGGCCAAAGTCAGCCACCTGGATCAGGCGCTGTCACGGGCGCGCAAAACCGGATAGTCACCTACGGTCGGATGCGGACACACGACCTGTGCCTCGAGCCTTGGCGGTTACGGCGCCAACCACCACGTATCCAGATCGTAGCCGCTGTTCGGCAAGATCTCCGGGCTCTTTAACGCAGCCTTATGTGCGACCCAGATGTTCGGCAGGTGATACAGCGGCAGCACATAGTGGCCCGACCGCAGCACGCGATCTAACGCACGCACGGTCGACGTGAAATCTTCCGCCCCGCGCGCCGCCAGAACGGTCTGGATCATGGCATCAACCGCTGGGTTCTTGATGCCCGCATAGTTGCGAGCACCTTGCGTGTCAGCTGATGAGCTCCCCCAACGTACTGTCTGCTCATTGCCGGGAGACAGTGACGTGGCCCAATGGGTTTGGATCATGTCGAAGTCACTGTCTTTCAACCGTGCCTCATATTGCGAGCTGTCGATCAAGCGCAGCGTCAAGGTAATGCCGACAGCCTCGAGGGCGCGGGCATAGGTCAACAACAAACGCTCTTGCGCGCGCGAATTGGCCAGAACCTCAAAAGCCAGAGGCTTTCTAGTTGCGGCATGCAGCATGCGTTTGCCATCGAGCCTATAGCCGGCGGCAACCAGCAACTGGACGGCTGCCTGCTGATTGACGCGATTGTTGCCAGACCCGTCCGTCATTGGCAGCTTGAAGGTGCCCTCAAGAATATCGGGACGGGCGGCAGCCGCGAAGGGTTTCAAGAGTTCGCGTTCGCGCGCATCAGCCGCGATACCGAACGACGACAACGCCGAGCGTTCAAAGAAGCTCTGGGTCCGCCTGAAAAGGCCACCAAACAGATTGCGATTGATCCATTCGAAATCGAACAGCAGCGTTAGAGCTTCGCGCACCCGCGGATCACGAAACGGCTCACGCCGTGTATTGAAGACCAAAGCTGACATGCCGGCTGGAAGACGCGTCGCGAACTCACGCTTCAAAATTCGCCCATCTTCAACCGGCGGGATCCGATATCCGGTCGCCCAACGGCCGGGATCATCGTCCCGGAAGCTGTCAATCTCACCGGCCTTGAAAGCCTCGAATAAGGCCGCGCCATCACGGAAGTAGTCATACTTGATCTCGTCGAAGTTAAAACGACCACGCGTGATCGGCAAATTCCGTGCCCACCAATCCGGATTGCGTTTGAACGTCAGTGTGCGGCCGGCTTCGATGCGCGAAATCGTATAGGGTCCCGAACCCAGCGGCGCGTCCAGCGTTGTCTGTTCGAACGTTTCGGGATTGGTTTTGTGGGCCGGTACCACGGCCATCAGCCCCATGATCAACGGCATTTCACGATCAATGGTTCCGTCCGGCTCGCGTCGGAATGTGAAACGAACTTTGAGAGCCCCGAGTTTTTCGGCGATTTCGACTTTCTTGTAGAAGGCGCGTTGTCCTGGCCAGCCCTTCTCCATCAGCAGTTTATGACTGAACAAAACATCCTCGGCCGTGATCGGTTGGCCGTCGGTAAAGCGAGCCTCAGGCCGCAGTGCAAACGTAATGGAGCTGCGGTCGTCTGGAACCTCAACGGATTCGGCAATCAAGCCGTAGAGGGAGAACGCTTCGTCCTCGGCACGGGCCATCAGGCTCTCGTACACGTAGCCGCGCACGCCGGCCGCGATATCGCCTTTGTAGGTCAATGGATTGAGACTATCGAACGTGCCGAGAAGCCCCAGTGTTATGCGCCCCCCCTTAACGGCCTTCGGATTGACGTATGGCAAGGCGGTGATGTCGGCCGCATGTTTCGGCTCACCATGCATTGCCAAGCCGTGCCGTGGTTGAGCGGATGCGGCGCTGAGCGACAGCCAGCCGATCGCTGCACACGCGGCTCCCAGGCGAGCGAGGATCAGGCATAACGACATCAACGTTCTCCGCCACCCATCAAGACTTGAGGACTGGTCCGCACAAGGTCTGGCTTACGGCATGCGGCCGGATAGCGCAGTTTGATTGCCAGACTGAGGCGTAAAGCTGCGGGTGCGGCGCAATGCCCGTGGCAACAAAAGCACGAGGCTCCGGTTTCACCGTCGACTCCGGTTGCCGCATTAACCTTTGTCACGGGATTGCCGCAATCGAGCCCTTACTCCAGATCAGTCCTGAACCAAAGCCCGGCGCCAATCCATCGGCGTATTCTGGCATTGGCCGCAATGATGTCGTGTGCCCGCGTTGGTTTGTCCGGATTGGCGCACCGTTGCAGGGGAAGAGAATAGAGGGGAACAGCCTGGGTTCGGTCCCGGGGCTGGAAAGTTAGGGCAAAAGACAGATGAAAATCAGTACTTGGACAGTGACAGCCGCGGCCATGGGCGCGCTCGCTTGCAGCGCGGCGAGTGCGCTCGCCCAAGCACCGGCAAAAAAGGAAGCGCCGCCGGCCGCCAAAGCCGCAGCTCCCGCGGCTGCTCCGGCCGCCGCAGGGGCTGCGGCACCATCATGGGTTAAACTCTGTGAAAAAGCGCCTTTCATCGGCAAGGATAAAGACGGCAAAGACGTCAACGTCGAAAAGGCGATCTGCCTGACCCACCATGAACGCCTCGACGGCTCGTCCGGCATGGTGCTCGTTTCGGCCGCCATTCGTGACATCGAAGGCGCTGAGAAAAAGCATTTGATGGTCATGCTGCCGCTCGGCATGGCGCTGCCTCCGGGCATGCAGGCCGGGATCTATCCCAAGGACATGTGGGACAAAATTCAAAAAGGCGAGAAGGTTGACGATAGCAAGCTTGAGCCGATCAAGCTCATGTATACCCTGTGTCACTCCGCAGGTTGCACGGCTGAAACTGAAGCCACAGCCGATCTCGTCAAGAAGGTTCAGGAAGGCGCCGGCATGATCGTCTATGCCGTGAACGGCAATGGCTCGCCGATCGCGTTCCCAGTGCCGCTGAACGGTTTCAAAGAGGCTCTCACCGGCGCTCCAGCCGACAACAAGGCCTATGCCGAACAACGCCGCAAACTGCTGACCATGATTGCCGAAAACCAACAGAAGATGGTCGAAGACTACCGCAAGCAGAATGAAGAATTGCAGAAGATGACGCCTGGCGGCACGAAAGCGGCACCGCCTGCAACGCCTGCGGTAGGCCAGCCAGCGGCGCCGAAGAAGCCATAACGAACAGCCCGTGGAACTCCGATATCTGGCACAGCCGCTCCACGTGAGCGGCTGTTGTCGTTGGGGACACACGTTGTCCGTCAATATGACGGCCCGCTAGCCGCGAAAAATCCAGCAATCAACAGGATTTGAGCGCTTGGCCTACGCCGACCCAGGTGGATGCGCTCGCGTGTCTTGCAGTCAGACCGGCAGTCAGGCCGCCTGCCCGTTCAAGCGAGCGAGGACGCGCTCGCGGCCAAGCAAAGGCAGCAGCGTCTTCATCTCGGGTCCGGTCTCCTTCCCCGTCAGAGCAAGACGCAAAGGGTGGAACAGGGCGCGCCCCTTAGCGCCGGTTTTGGCTTTGATGGCGTTCGTCCAATCGCCCCAGGTGGCATCGCTCACAGGCCCTGGCGGCAGGAGCTCTGCTGCAGTTGAGGCAAACGCTGGATCTTCGATGGTTGGCGACAGCGGGGAATCGACCACCCGCGCCCATATCGCGGCGTCCCTGAGTAAATTCAAATTGCCACGCACTGCCAGCCAGAAAGCTTCACCGCCATCAGCATTCAAGGCTTGCAATCGCGCCTGCACATCTGCGTAAGGCAACAGGTGCAGCAACTTGCCGTTCAACATTTTCAGTTCATCAATGTCAAACCGGGACGGCGAACGCGATAGTTTGCTGAGATCAAACGAGGCGAACAGCGTATCCAATGCGATGTGGGGCGCGATCGCGTCGGAGGTACCGATCAACGCGGCATGCGCATTGATGGCCATCGGTTCAAGGCCGTCGGTGCGCAAGCCATCGACCGAAAGCGAGCCCAGCCGTTTCGACAGCGCGCTGCCATCCTTGTCGACCAGCAATGAGAAGTGCGCGAACGCGGGCACAGTGCCGCCGAGGGCCTCAAATAGCTGGATCTGGACTCCCGAATTGGTCACGTGATCTTCGCCGCGGATGATGTGCGTGATCTTGCTGTCGATATCATCGACAACGCTGGTGAAGGTATAGAGGAACGAGCCGTCCGCCCGAACGAGCACTGGGTCCGACAAGGAACCGGCATCGACGGCATGCTTGTGCCGCACAAGATCATCCCAGACCACCGGCGTCGGCACAACTTTGTCAGGCGCATCCGGCTTGGTGTTTGCAAGCATAAAGCGCCAATGAGGCCGGATGCCGGACGCTTCAAGTTTTGCCCGCTCGTCGGCTGACAAGCGCAGCGAGCCCCGGTCGTACAACGGTGGTAGATTGCGCGCCTGCTGCCGCTTGCGACGGCGGTCGAGTTCATCTTCGGTTTCGTAGCAAGGGTAGAGCCGGCCCGAAGCCTTGAGCTCTGTAGCCGCAGCCTCGTAGCGCGCCGAACGGTCCGACTGGCGAAAAGTCGAATCCCAATTCAAGCCTAGCCACAGCAAATCGGTTTTGATGGCCTCCGCAAAGGCCTCGGTGGAACGCACAACGTCGGTGTCATCGAGCCTGAGGATCAGGTGGCCCTTGTTCTTGCGCGCGAACAGCCAGTTCAACAAGGCGGTCCGCACATTGCCGATGTGGATGCGCCCGGTCGGGCTTGGTGCAAAACGAACGATCACGGTCATAGCGGACACACGTCCTTCAATAGGGCAGCACTTTGCGTGCCCCTTTAAGCACCAATGCGTCACGGTGGGTAGGGTCGTGCGATGCTGGCCCGGTTACGCAGCCGTCTCGAGATCGGTGACGCCCATCTCGGCCAGGACTTCCACCACATTGGCGAGGAAGCCGCGCATGTGGCTCTCGTCAATCCGGCCAATGCAACCGATGCGGAAGCTGTCAGCGACGGTCAGCTTGCCGGGATAGATCACATAGCCGCGATCCTTGAGGGCATCGTAAAACGCCTGGAAGACAAATTTCGGGTTCTTTGGCATGTGGAAGGTATAGATGATCGGCGCCTGAAACTCGGGCGCCAGAAGCGGCTTGAAACCAAGCGCCTGCATGCCGTCACACAAGACACGGCCATTGTTGGCGTAGCGCTTGCCTCGACCCGGCTGACCGCCCTCGGCAAAGAACTCCTCAAGCGCCTGATGAAACGCGACGATGACGTGAATGGGTGGCGTGAAGCGAAATTGGCCGGTCTTGGCAAAGCCTTGGGCTTGATCGTACAAATCAAGTACGAGCGTGGTCGCGTTGCCTTGCGTCTCGTCCAATGCAGACTTGCGCGACAGGACAAAGCCCAGTCCAGGAATTCCCTCGATACACTTGTTGGACGAGGCAGCCACCGCGTCACAGCGCGTCTTGCGCGTGTTGAGTGGCAAGGCACCGAAGGCACTCATGGCGTCGATCAGGAAGCGGCGGCCGTGGCTCTCAACCAGCTTTGCAATCTCGGCAATGGGATTCACCACGCCGCTTGTCGTCTCGCAATAGACCGCGAACACGTGTGAAATGTCCTTGTGGCCCTCGAGCAGGTTGTCCAGTTTCTTTAAATCCGGTGGCGTGTCCTCGGGTGTTTCCAGAACCACAGTTGCGCGCCGCGCGATGTCGAGAATTCGTTTTGCCCGATGGCCGTAGGCGCCGTTGATCAGGACCAGGCACTTGCCCTTGGCTGGCACAAACGAGGTCAGCATCGCCTCGACCGCAAACGTGCCGGAGCCTTGGACCGGCACGGTCACAAACCGACCTTCGCCGTGAATGATCTCCGGCAGACGATCCATGACCATTTTGTTGATCGCAAGGAAAGCCGCGTCGCGCGAGCCCCAATCATGCAGCATCACATCTTTGACACGGCGACCCGTGGTCAGCGGCCCCGGCGTCAGGAGCAACGGATCCCCCGTCTCAGACTCGCCACGTGGTGCTGTCCGAGCCGATGCGGCAGGTGATGGAATCGACGTCAAGGACTATCTCCAAGCTACCTGAACAGCCAAATCACTGAGCGCAAGATAAAGCCTTTATGCCCGGTCGGCAAATCGATGGCGCGCGCCAACCGACAAACTGAAAACGCACCCGGTGAGACCACGGGGTGCGTTTCCTTCAGTTTCAGTCGCCCGGAACAGTCTCAGGCGACCCGCTTCGTCCGCACAAGGCGCGGTATCGGCTTTTGTAGGCGAACGGACGTCGGCGCGGGGTTTTCGATATTCCAACCCCGAGCTTTCGTATCGGCGCCTCGCTGATGCCCCTTCAGAACCACGTTGGCAGCTGAAAAGGCGTCGGTCAACACGGCAACCGTCAAATGCGGCTTGGCATCGCCATCCACGAACACGTCAAAAGCGGCAAAACCCGCCTCCGGCCGTGTGTGCACGGTGAGATGCCCGCCCTCAAGGACGGCAACACCTGCAAAGCCTTTCGGGCCATGCCGATGTAAGGTCATGTGCAGTACGTCGCGTCCCGCCACTGCTGCGCAGTCGCGAAGAGTTGCCTCGATATGACTGACGTCATCGAGGCGATTCGCGCCGAACAGATCAATAATGAGATGCGTACCCGCAAACTTCGAGGCCTGAGTGTCGACCTGACCGCCGGAACGGGCAGAGGCGTCAACAACAGGTGAACACACGACAAGGTCTTCCGTTTGGGTGGTGCTTGAACGAGTCAAGTCCATCCCCAATTGGAAGAGGGAATCATTAAAGGCCATATGACCCTCCCCAACCAGCAGATGAAGTCTCAACCCGCAGCTCCTTACCTTTTGGTTTCAGGTACTCCTTGACCTTTGGGGCAGGTGGACTAGCGGACGGGGGTGCATATGGGGCAATACCCCCCCCCATGCAAGAGAAAATCAGGTTGAGATTAAAATTTGTTGTGCGACCGGGACGCTTGGTCACACAGATGTCATCTCCATCTGTTTTTCTGGGCCGCTTGAACTGATTAATCCGCGATCGCCTGATAGACCATCTGGCGAAATAAATTCCGGTGCACCAGACGCAGCGAGCCGGCGGACTGCACCATCATCACGGCCACCAACTGCTCCTTCGGATCGACCCAGAAACCGGTGCCAGCGTAACCGCCCCAGTCATAATCGCCCGCAGAACCGGCAATCGGCGCCAGGCCATCGGCTGGCCGAACCGCAAAGCCAAGACCAAACGTGTACGGACGCGCACCGAGCACGCCACCGCCAGGCGTTGCCGCCGTTTGGATCTTGCCAAGGTGGTCCGACGTCATCAATTTAACGCTCGTCCGGCTTAAGATTCTCTGGCCGTCAAGCACGCCTCCATTGGCCATCATCTGGGCAAATCGCAGATAATCACCAGCCGTCGAGATGAGACCAGCACCGCCAGAATCATTGCCTGGTTGCTTTGAGGCATCAATCAAACGGATTGGCGTCCCTGCAACGGCGTCCTTTTCGAACGGCTCGGCCAGCCGGGGCAACTTGGCCGCGGGCACAAAGAAAGCCGTATCCGTCATTTTGAGCGGCTGAAAGATCCGCTCAGTCATGAAGTCGCCTAAACGCTTCTTGGATGCGGCCTCGACCACGCGACCCAGCACGTCCGATGCCAAGCTGTATTCCCAAACCGTGCCCGGTTGATGCACCAGCGGCACTTTTGCCAGCCGCTCGACAAAATCAGCGGGGGTCAGATCGCGGATGTCAAAGTCGATGAGGCTTGGCTTGTAGATGCCAGCCTTGGTCAACGCATCCTTCACAGCCGCGTTTGCGGTCAGCTCTCCGTAGGGCAAGCCAGCGGTATGGCGCAGCAAGTCCCTGCACGGTCATGGGCCGTTCGGCCGCAACTTCACCAGCGGCAGTGGCGACCTTCACGTCTTTGAACGGCGGCAGCCACTTCGAAACCGGATCCGTCAGCTGTAGGACGCCGTCCTCCATGAGGATGATGGCGGCAACTGATACGATGGGTTTGGTCATGGAGTAGATGCGAAACAGAGTGTCCGATTTGGCGGGGTCGGTGGCCTTCGGATCGCGCAGACCGATTGCTTGGGAATAGACCACCTTACCCTTGCGCGCGATCATCATGACGATGCCAGGCAAACGCTTTTCGGCGACTTCTTTTTTGAATGCTGCGGTTAGGCGTTCAAGCCGTTGCGGTGAGATCCCGGCCGACTGTGGTGGCGTGATCGCAGCGGCCTTTGCGGCAGGTGCAGGACGTTGCGCGTTGGCTGGTGATGCGGCGAGCGTGGCAACCAGCGTCAGGGCGCTCATCAGACGTATTGGCCCGGATAAACGGCAGTAACTATTCCTAATCATGGCATTTTTCTCCCAACATGTGACGCTGCATTGAAGGCCGCCGCCGCATTGGGAACAAGACGCATTGATCACGCCTTGGCCGGCATTTTATCGCATCAGCCGTGCAGAAACGCCGGCTGCTGTCATTTCGAACGAGAACTTCGCCCGGGGCAACCCGATCCCGATGGCCAACATCTCCGCAATCTAAGCCGCTCGCCTCACAGCGGGCCGGGATAGCCGCCACCGTCTGGCAGGATGTTCTGACCGGTCATGTAGCCGGCATGCGTTGAGCACAGGAAAGCGACGATGGCGCCGAACTCATCGGTGGTGCCGAAGCGTTTCGCAGGCACGGCGGCGCGGCGTTCGGCGTCGACATCAGCGACCGGGCGGCCCAGTTTTTCGGCCATCGACCTGGTGGTGCCACGCAGGCGGTCCGTATCGAACGGCCCCGGCAAGATACCGTTGATTGTGACGCCCTTGGCGATGGCCTTGCGCGCGAGGATCGCCACGGCGCCGGTCAGGCCGAGGCGCGCACCGTTCGACAGCTCGAGGTTTGCAATCGGGTTCTTGATCGATGCCGACGTGATGTTGACGATGCGGCCAAAACCACGGTCCATCATGCCGTAGACAGTGGCATGGATGAGCGCGATCGGCGTCAGCATGTTGCCCTCGACGGCTGCGCGCCACTGGTCGAGCGAGAAGTCTTTGAAGTCACCGGGGGGCGGCCCGCCCGCATTGTTGATGAGGATGTCTGGATTTGGGCATACGGCCAGCAAGGCTTTGCGACCCGCGTCAGTGGTCACGTCGCCCGCAACGGCCGTGACCTTGACACCGGGGGCCGCCTTGCGGATTTCGGCAGCTGTGGCCTCCAGCACCTCGATACCGCGGGCTGTGATCACGACGTTGACGCCTTCGCGGGCCAGTGCCAGGGCCGTGCCCTTGCCGAGGCCTTTCGAAGCCGCACAGACAATGGCGGTTTTGCCTTTGATGCCGAGATCCATGACGTGCTCCTGACCTGTGGGAGCCGCAGAGAGCCATTCCTGCGCCGCTTGGTCAAGCGCATGTCGAAACGCACAATCGCTTGAGACAGCCGCACATCGCAGGCTCGCCATTCGCCGCATGCCGTCGCATGTGTGCAACTGAGGCGCAGCTGCTGAAGCATTTTGCGAATCAGTTAAGGGTCTAGCATTCCGTTTGGCCCCGTGGGCCGCGAGCCCAGAGGCCTGATGCGCACGACGTCCACTCCGCGGCAGTTTCCCGTCCGCTTGGTTTTTATCCTCGCTGCCGCAGGGCTGCTGGGCGGCTGCACGCACGACGGCTTTGGTTCTCAAGCCCTTCACTACGCGACGTTCTCGGTGCCGCCCCCCAAAGAGGCGACCGTGCACGTGTGTCACGCGTACGGCTGCAAAATGCAGACGAAGTTCACATTTCATGCGCAAGACCTCAAGGACCTCGCGACATTGATGGCAAAAACCCGTGGCACGGCACCGGATACCCCGGATGAAGAGCGGCGCGCGATCGCCTACGCCATCGGTTGGATGGAAACCCGGGTCGGCCATGTCATCGGGACCAAGGACGATCGGCCGGGAATGGACTTTACAGGCCCTGGTGATCCCACCCAGCAGGATTGCGTGGACGAGGCGACCAACACAACCAGCTACTTGAATGTCCTGTCCAATGCCGGGCTGTTGAAGCACCACACGGTTGGCTTCCCGTTTGCAAAGGACAATTATCTGCGTGGTGTTTCGGGCTGGACCCACTGGACAGCCGTCGTGATCGAAAAACCGTTCGGGGGCGCGACGATGCCTCTTGCGAAAAAAAATCTGAAGACAGACCCACCGAGCATGACCGTCAGCGCTACAATCGATATCACGCATCCGGCCACCACAGGCGGGCAACGTTGGGCCGTTGACAGCTGGATCTATGCCAATGGCGAGAACCCAGCCATCGTGAAGGCCGAGGAGTGGTACATCTCCGACCTCGCCAGCCTCCCAGCGCCGCGGAAGTAGGTCGAGAAACCGGTTCCGCTTCAGCATGACTGCAACTGACTACTGCGCCTGCATGACTTGGGCCAGAATTACTGGGGCTGAGATTTTGCCCGCACCGGCACGGCAGCTTGCACAGGTGTGGCCGTCGCCGGAACGTCCGCCCGACGTTCACCAGCGCCCGGTTGATACTCAGCTTCCTTGCATGAGCAGCCGTGGACAAACTCTTTTTGATAGCGGAATGCCGTCTTCAATGAAGAGTAGTTGGTGTTTGATTTCGCAGACACCGCCTGCTTCATGTCCGCACCCGGATTCTGGTGGTAGTAAAGCTCAACCGGTGCGGCGCATTTGGCCTGACATGCGTCCGAGTCGCGTTGAAAGTGGTTCGGCAACGTCGAGAAACTGACCGGGAAGAAATAGCCATCACAAAGTCTAACGCACACGGTTCGATAGGTCGCAAACGGCAGCGAACCAAATTGATTGCCGGCGCCACGTGGCGTGCCCTCTTCCTCAGTCGACCAGAACGGATTGTTACCGCCTTGGGCATCCAGCTTGCGCGCCTCTTGGACGTACTGCTGGCCACAGCCGTTGCGCGCGAGTTCCCGGATAATGTCGTCTGAAACACGACGCTCTCCGGTTCCCGCAAGTTGTGTCCGCTGCACGTCAAGTTCGCTGATCCGGCGGCGGAACTGTTCCGCATTGCTCGACGCGGTCCGACACTGGGTGGTGTTTCGCAACGATTTGCTGAACAAGAAATATTCGTAGCAATCGCCACGATCCAGCTGGAGTTGAGCTTGGCCCAACTGCTTTTCGGTTTGCCGGATTTCCAGATCGATCCGCGACATCGTCTCCCGCGGATTAGCACCACGTTGCTGGCCCTCAGACACGAGGCGTTGTTCCAATTGCAAACAGATATTGCCTGCCGCACCTGGTGCCGGCCTGAATCCGGGTTGTGGTGCAGGTGATGGAATTGGCGACGGCGGCGGGCCACGATTGATCGGTTCGCGGGGCCGCGGGGCCTCCTGTTGATTGGCCCACGGCCACCAACCTTGCGCTGCGACCGACGCACCAAACGACGTGATGGCCACGCAACCGCTCATCATAGCGATCGCGCCCATCCGGATCATCCGGCCCGTCAGCTGCGGCGTTGGCGTCATCACGCGTTCCGAATTGCTATCCACGTCAGGCCTTTGGCTCATGCGACAGTGTCTAGCCTGATCCTGCCGCGGTTGCCATGTCCGGACTTTGACTTGCACACTGGTTCTTCTCCCGGCAAATAAGCGGCTAATGCAGCGCAAATACGGCATACCCGGCGTTGGACGACACGTGTGTTGCCGTCGAGCAACAATCGAGATGAGGCAACCGATGCGATTGTCAATGGATGCGATGGTGCGGGCCGCCGATGTGCTCGTTGCGGCGCGTCGTGCCAATCGGCAACTTGAGGCGTTGCCGCCAGAGATGCGGCCCGAGTCTTTGTCAGAAGGTTACGCGATTCAGGATCTGTTTCGCGCCCAGTGGGGGGATGCCGTTGCCGGTTGGAAGACCGGCGCAACTGCCGCGGCCATCCAAGCCAAATTCGGCACGGATCAGCCATTCGCTGGGCCATTTTTCGCCAAAACCGTGCTGTCCAGCCCAGCTGTTGCGGCGGCCCATCTCCATCACCACAAGGCCATCGAAAGCGAATTCGCTTTCCGGTTCGGCCACACCCTTTCGGCGCGTTCGCAGCGCTATACGCGGGACGAGATTGCTTCAGCCGTCGATGCTGTTGTCCCCGCCATTGAGATTGTCGGCCCGCGCTTTACAGACCTGCTGTTCGGTCGGGTGCCAACAGCCGTGGCCGACTGTGCCGTCAATGCCGGTTTCGTTTTTGGCGTCCCCTGCTCCGACTGGCGATCCCTTGATCTCGCTGCACATCCGGTTCGGTTGTTCGTCGATGGTACCTTGGCCGTCGAAGGTCGTGGCGCCAACGTGCTTGGCAACCCACTTGTTTCCCTCGACTGGACTGTCGAGCATCTACGCCAGCGCGGGATCGCCATTGAGGCGGGTCAGATCATCTCCACCGGCACCACCACAGGCATTGTCTATCTAAAAGCTGGCCAAACGGCGGTCGCGGACTTCGGCCCCCTCGGCCAGGTCAGTTTGCTGTTTTCGGCATGAGCCAGCCGATTGACTTCTCAGCAACCGTGCCCACATTTATGAGCAGAAAACCTCGTCCCCCACTGCGCCGCTGCCAAAGGACCCCCCTATGACCGACCAAGCTGTCACCGACTGGATCAAAAAGACCATCGCGTCCAACGACGTGGTCGTGTTCATGAAGGGCACCAAGCAGTTCCCGCAGTGCGGCTTCTCAGGCCAAGTCGCGCAGATCATGAGCCACATGGGTGTCGAATACAAAGATGTGAACGTACTTGAGGACGCAGCCGTGCGCGACGGCATCAAGCAGTTTACCAACTGGCCGACGATTCCCCAGGTCTACGTCAAAGGTGAATTCGTTGGTGGTTGCGACATTGTGCGCGAAATGTTTCAATCTGGCGAGCTTGCGGAAGAGCTGTCCAACAAAGGTGTCGCATTTGACAAAGCCCGCATGAACGCCTGACCATCGCGTCTCGAAATGTCATAGTTCCGCCGCGTCGTCCC
This sequence comes from Hyphomicrobiaceae bacterium, assembly GCA_043719045.1. Lineage (GTDB taxonomy): Bacteria > Pseudomonadota > Alphaproteobacteria > Rhizobiales > Hyphomicrobiaceae > JABFRJ01. The sequence goes on from JAYSUN010000695.1 coordinate 15,281, forward strand.
GGCTCAGGATAGCGCGGCGGTGGTGCGTCTGGTCCCCGATTGCGCCGGATGCCTGGGGAGTTGTTGTCTGATGACGCTCGGCGGGCGCAGATTTCTGTTGAGTATGGCGATTCTCGCCGCCGCCGTATGTTTGGCCCTAGGCGTCAGCCTGCCGATCATCAAGCTGACCAAGTTTGTTTTCTTCACTTACGAACATTCGCTGCTTTCGACCGTGCATTCTCTGCTGACTTCAGGCCAGCATCTGCTCGGTTTCACCGTGCTGATTTTTTCGATTGTTCTGCCGGCGCTCAAACTGTTTTATCTCCTCCTGCTCTCGACCTTACCGATCTCGGAGTTGCAGCGTTGGCGTCGGCAGCTGCACGCGCTGGAATGGCTTGGAAAATGGTCGATGCACGATGTGCTCGTGCTGTCGCTGACGATCTTTTTTATCAAAAGCCAAGGCGTTTACGACGCGAGTTCGCTCAACGGTGTGTATTTCTTTACCGCGGCGGTTCTGTTGATGATCCTCGCTTATGCTTGGCTGAAAGCCGATGTCGTCGGCGTTGGCATTGTTGATTCCGCCAAAATCCTGGACGCGCCGCCACCGAAGACCGCGCCGTTCCGGAACTTTATTTTGAGCTTCCTGATTATCATGGCAACGGTTTTCTTCGCCCTCGGAATCATTCTCCCGGCGGTGCGCTTCACGACCGCCTATGTCTGGAAAAACGAGCACTCGATCGCCAGCATATTGTGGGCACTGTACCAGAACAACGAGCTGTTCCTGTGCATCGTCATTGGGGTGTTCTCAATCATTTTCCCGTTTTTCAAGCTGCTCTATCTGCTGACTCTGGTTGCCTCGCCGGATATGTCGCCGGACTTCCGGGTCAAGTCGGTCGCGGCCATGGAGTGGCTCGGACGGTATTCGATGACCGACGTCATGGTGCTCGCCCTGATCATCTTTTACGTCAATGCGTCAGGCTACACTGCAGCCCAGCCCGAACCCGGCATCTACTTCTTTATGGCCTCGACGCTGATGACAATGTTCGCCTATGGATGGGCTAATTCGGTGGCGCCGAAACGACGTGTTTCCACGGGCAAGCCGGTCTTGGTCGCTGACAAATCCAGGACCAGTTGAACTCAGCCGTTAGGTCTCCGTGCCGTCGCCAGGACGAGCCCACCGGCGATCAAAAGCACTCCTGCGGCGCCGTCCAATACAGCCAGTCGCTTCATATCGAAGGCTGCACGAGCACGACCGATGGCATAAGTATAACAGGCATCGACGAGCAGCAGCGTGATGACAAATGTTGCGGCCAAGATCGCGAGTTGAGGGCCGGCTGGCCGTGTGGCATCGAGGAATTGTGGAAAGAAGGCGCCAAGAAATAACAAGACTTTTGGGTTCGACATGGCCACCAGTAGCCCCTGAGCATACATACTCTGAGCTGAAACCTTTGGCGGTACGTAGTTTGGATTATCTTTTCGGCGCCAATAAGCGCGGACCTGCGTCACGCCCAGAAATATGAGATATAGCGCACCCGCCCAGCGCACCGCATCAAACCAGGTGTTCATCAAGGCTATGACCGATGACATGCCAAATGCCGCCGTTGCCGACAGCAGTGCAAGCCCGGTCCCAGTGCCAGCCAATGTCACGTATCCCGCCCGCATGCCGCCAGCGAGGGTGTTGGCGACAATCAAACTCATATTCGGCCCGGGCGTGAGACCAAGGAAGACGGTCGTTACGATGAATATGAGCAGGACGTCGTTTGACATGTGTACAATCCAGCGCCTTGAATAGACTTGCCATAACTTCAGCCTGAAATCTTGAGCCTTCGCAAGTCTCCGGAGGCCATCAGATGTGGGCAGTTGAGCAAGACAAGCGCATCGCCTTTCGACCGGCGAGTGCCTATATGTTGGCGTGCCTTTCTCTGGAGTTCCACGATGCTCACGTTGCCGTCAAGACATGCCGATGTTCTGGCAATCGCAAGTCACTGGTTGGCTCGCGACGGCAAAGTCACGCTTGCGACGATCGTCGATACGTGGGGTTCAGCCCCGGTCCCAACTGGCGGGCAGATGGTGATAGCGGCCGATGGTCAATTTGAAGGTTCCGTCTCAGGGGGCTGCGTTGAGGGCGAAGTCATCACCGAGGCGATGGAGCTGCTTGATGACGGCGCACCAAAGACTCTTGCCTACGGCGTTGAAGATGAAACCGCCTGGCGCGTCGGCCTCCCCTGCGGTGGCAAGATCCAGGTTCATGTCCAACGTCTCGCCGGCAAAGACGATATCGCTTTTCTCGACCAAGCCGTTGTCGCACGCACCAAGCGCGAAGCCCTCATCGTACGCACCAACTTGACGTCCGGTCGGCGCGAGGTCTTTACTCGCGACACAGGCGACCTGCCGGCCGATATCGACCGCCGCTTTATCAGCGGGCAGAGCAGTCTCGTGCCGGCTGAAGATGGCGCGCGGTTTATCCAGGCCCTGTTGCCGCCGCCACGGATCCTGATTGTCGGCGCGACCCACATGGCGCAAGTTCTAGCCCAACTCGTCCAGCAGATGGGCTACGATCTGGTGGTTATTGATCCGCGCACCGCATTTGCTGCAGAAGGCCGATTTCCAGGTGTCCGACTGATCACCGACTGGCCGCAAGATGCTTTACCAGCGTTGGGTCTCGACCCTTACACGGCCGTCGCCGCCCTCTCCCATGTCGGCCATATCGACGACGAAGCGTTGAAACTTGCGGTTCGCTCCGAGTGCTTTTACATTGGTGCGCTCGGGTCCCGGAAAAACCATGCCAAACGGACAGAGCGATTGGCGGCTGCAGGAATCATTGAAGCGCAGATCGCGCGCATCCGGTGCCCTATCGGACTTGACATCGGTGCCTCTACACCACCGGAAATCGCGGCCTCCGTTTTAGCTGAAATCATCCGTCATTTGCGGGGCACCAAAGGCAAGGGCGGGGCGGCTTGAGCAATTGTGATCAGCAGCTGTATTGATTTCACTTGTGCTTCTCCCGCCACAGGGATACAAGTGTTAATCGACTTTTGGCCGGACTACTTGTCTGAATTGCCTTGGTGCCGCGCAGCGAGCGATCAAGCTGACCCAAAAAATCGACCACCTGTAACCAGGGTGCGTGGCAACACCACGTGGTCTGGCTCGCGCGACTACAGCCTCCAAGGATACATCTGCCATGCAGAAGGGCACCGTTAAGTTCTACAACGCCAACAAGGGTTTCGGCTTCATTCAGCCGGACGACGGCGGCAAGGACGTTTTCGTCCATGCAACCGCTCTTGAGCGCGCCGGCCTACAAGGCCTGCGTGAGGGCGACAAAGTCTCGTTCGACACCCAGGAAGATCGTCGCTCCGGCAAAATCGCCGTCGGCAATATCCGCAAGGATTGATCTGACTTGAAACCGCGCAGCACGTGGTCTTGCCCCGGCGGCAAACGTCGGTGCTAGCCCGTGCTGCGCGTTTTTTTTTGGCCGTTCATCGCGACAAAGTACACTGACTCCGCGGGATCGGCTCTACTGACGACCAGGAGACACTCATGGCCCATAAATTCAAGATCGGGCAGATGGTTGACTTCTCCCCAGGTCGCAGCAGCATGTCTGCGTCTGGTCAGCGCTATGAAGTTGTTCGCCAATTGCCGGTCCAAGACGGGCAATATCAATACCGGATCAAGTGCAAGACTGAGACCTTCGAGCGTGTTGCCAAAGAGAGCGAGCTCGCACGCGGCTTGTGACATTCAATCCGTTCGAAAGCATGCCCGACGTAAACCAGTCGCCGAATTGGCGCAGCAAGCGGTGCCGAAGTTGCTAGGTTGACCATCCGCTGCAAAGTTGGCTGCGGAATGCAGCTGGCCATTCGATGTGTTTGAGCACGCTTTACAGCCCGGAGCTTGTGCAGTTTTACCACGATTGAGGGTGAAACAACTTCGCGCATGCGGCAGAAACCTCTATCAGAAATCGCTGGATCGCGGTCTCAGTTCGCGGCCACCCGTTCAAAGTAAGGCAAATCCCATGGCCCGCGGTAAACCTACGGCACGCGTCGAATTTGTATTCTTCGACGTCCATTATGAAGATGGCTCGCGCACATCGAATCGCAAAATCCTGCTCTCGGAAGTGTCTGGCCTTGAAGGCGATGAGCCGGCACAGGCCTTCTTTGAAGCGCAGGACAAAGAGATTGAGGTCCGTTCCGGCCGTGCAAAACCGAAAATCGCATCCGTAACCCGGTCAAAAACGTAAGGCCTCCGACATGCGAGCCTGAACGCTCCCTGAACGGTAGATCCCCATCTTTTTGAAATTAAGCGCGATTGCGGCGTGATTGCCACGAAGACGTCGCGAGGCAGTCTAGATGGGCGGGTACGTGCCACCCCGGTGTCACAGGTCTTCACTCGACCTGTGACCAAAGCGAGGCACGCGGCGACACTTTTTGCGTGAGGGCTCACAGTCCCCATCCGAGAACAGCCCCCGCGATAACGTTTGGGCAAGCTATGTCGAGCCACAATTCTTTGCGCGATCCGTACGCCGGCGCGAGCCAGACCGCCAACTTAACGGACTGGGCGGAGCAACCCAAACAGCCGCGAGATTTCAAAAAGCTGTTCCTGATTGGTGGACTTGCCATCCTGTCATGGGTCGCGACCTACGTCGGCATGCTCGAGTTGATCGAGGCGAACATGGGCGAATTGCCCATCGTCCATAAGATCATTATCGGCTTTTCCGTTGCCATGTTGATGACGATGATCGTCTGGCTGTTGGATCAGCTGTTTACACCGATCAGCCTTTTCACCAAGATCTGCTACGCCGCAGGCTATGTCTTCCTGTCGATCATTTCGGTTGGCTTCGGCTTCGGCTTTTATTGGAAGGTCCTGGAATCGAAAGGTGAAGGCACGCGCGTTGCCGAGACAGCGGTCAGTACCGTCCAAGCGCCGCTGCAAACAGCCGCGACCCGCCTTGAAAGCCTCGGGCGCACGCTGGACAGCCTGCAGACAACGTCAGCTCAGAAAGCTGAACAAGAGCGCTCTGCTGGAACCTCGTGCCCGAACTCGAAGCCAGGTGATGGCCCGCGCCGCAAGCTGCGTGAGGACGATGCCGCTCGGTTCGCTTTCGCCCGCGACGTCGTCAAAACGCGCATCGAGTCCGTCAAGACCGATATCGCCAGCATCGAAGCTGAATTGGCCAAGATCACCAAGAATGATGCGTCAATTGTCGACAAGCACGGCACGCGCAATGACTTCATGAAGTCATTGAACCGTCGATTGGATTCGACCGTGACCTCATTCAATGCTTTCCGTGGCGACCCGCAGCTGAAGCAGATCCGCGCCGAACTCGATGACCGCGCGGGCAAGAGCCAGTTCTTGGATACGCAGGGCAAGACATATGCGTGCCCCGATCCGAGCTTGGTTACGATGATCCGCTCGGTTGTGGCCTCGATCGATGCGTTGCCGCAGCTGGATAAACCGAAAATCGCCACCGTCGAGGGATCGGACGCCACCGTCGAGGCTTTCCGCAGGCTGACGGCAACATTCTTTGGCGCGCTCTCCTTCAAGTTACCGACTTCGGTCGAGGACCTGCGCGAGTTGCAGAAAAAGGCCATCGCGACTGCCGAAGCGTCGCCGGAAAAACGCGCTGCATTGCAAACTGCAGCCAGCAGCGATCAAGCCGGGCTGTCGAAGCGCGACTACATTCCGCTTTCGATCGCGATTTTTGTCGATATCTGTTTGTTGCTTGTCTCGATGGGCCGACCAACAAATCGGCTGGGCAATCTGGTTCCCAAAATGCAGGCGGCAGAGCGTGGCCCGGTCATTCAGATCTTATCCCGCTTCAATGAGATCCACAAAGATCGTCAGGTGCGCGAGAACTTTGAGATCTTCCGCCATGTCGTGTTCGACCTCAACGGCGATTACTATGTGGCGGTACCTCTTGATGCACCGCCCCGAATGAACCCCAAGGACCGCGAGGACTTGCGCCTGGAAGCACAGCTGCTGGCCAACCTGTTCACATCGTTCGAGAAGGAGAAAATCTTCTCTCGTGTCCTGATGCCATATATCTCCGTCAAGCAAATCCAGAAGAAACTTTGGCAACAGGGCTCCAAGTTTGCCCACGCCGAGACGTTCCGGCTCTACAAGTTCAAGGATGGCGCTTGGAGTGAAATCATCCTCGGTGCCATTATGGGCGCGGCCAAACGTGTCGAAGCCGAAAAGCGCATGCGCCGCATCGAAGAAGATGTGTTCACCCGTCATGAGCCACAGTTTGCGGGGCCGGTCTCGCAAGCTGCTGCTCGGGCCGTGATGAGCGAGCCGACAGCTTACCAGCAGCCGACATCACGCGCGGTTCCGCCGCCACCAGCGTTTCAGCATCGCCCGCAACCGGCTTATCCAGCTCGTCAAGGGCAGCCTGACGCACCGTCGATGCCAACGGCGGCAACGCCGTCAGCTGCCGCATTCGGACCCTACGCAGGTGCCGTGGCGGCTCAGTCATCTATGTTTGATGATGACTTATCGCGTGGAGCGCAGCCCATTCGCCAAGCCAACCTGAGCAGTCCGGCATACCCGAATAATGTGGCGGCCTATCCGGGCCCAACGCCACGCCGTGCTCCTGAACCTCAACCGTTTCCACACCATCCGATGCCGACCGAAGACGTCGTGGCCGACCTCAGCGCGCATCGTCAACGTTTGGAGCAACAATCGGAAATTTCGCTCCGCGTCGCCAACAACAATACCGCGCCAGCCGAGCTTAGAACGCTGGTTGACGGACAGCCCGACGCAAAGCCGGTTGAGGCAGAGTCGGGCATGCGTGTCGAAGCTGTTGAACGGCGGATGACATTTCACATCCCGACTCGTGAATTGACGATGCCGGCATCGCTGCAGGCCATGTTGGCTCAGACCGGCGCTGCGTCAACGGCACCAGCCCAGATCGAAGCCACCGCTGCTGCGGAAGTCGCCATAACGGACCACGCAGACAGCACGGCGATCCAGCCTTGGCACATCGAATCCGTTGATGACACATCAACGATTGCGGGCCGCTTCGCGCCAACCGCGACACGTTCTTGATCGGCAACAAACTGTTTCACAAAATCGAGCCCTCGATTGTCGCAAGATGGTCGAGGGCTCAACCGTTATTTAACCACACTGAGCGCTAGTATGATCCCACAACACGAGCTTGGAGCGATGCGGCACAACCCGCGAGTTTCAAAGCTATGAGGGAGAAACTGCCCGAATGAAAATCGACCCTCCAATGTCCAGTGCGTTGCCAAAAACCCACGATAAAGCTGCGCTGTTTGCCCAGTTTGTTTTAGCCCACCTGCGGGTTGACCACGCCGATGGCTCAGTGGCCGGCCGCGAATTTAGCCTCATTGCTCGCTCATCAGAAAGCCCGATTGCGCAAGCTCTGGTCCGGGTTGCTAGCGAGGTGGCCTCGGCAGGCGTCCGCGTGCGTGTGATCTTTGCGACTATCACCGGCGATGCTTGGACTGAAATCGGCTGCAATATTCCATTTTCGCGCGACGTTCGTTGGGCTCGCAACCCACGCCTTATCGATGCTCACGAGCAACTTGTCCTGGGGCCAGCCACGTGTTGGATTGGCGATTGCATGCGCCGTGACCCGACGAAACGGGACGCGTTTGAGCAGTCAAAAGCAAATTGTCGGTCAACCGCGATGTTGGCGGCCACCTCGTTTGATCGGCTATGGCGCGTGAGCGATCCGTATGAACTACGCGTTCCCCGCATGTTCCAAGGTGTGGTTTTGCCCGACGTCCTGCCGCCAGTCATTTCGATCACCCCTGACGATCAGGTATCCCGTGACGATTGATGGCATTTAACCCACTGCGACACATGATCTATTTCAAAACGGCGTAGGCCTTTTCTGTGCACAGCAGTGACAGATAGCTGCCGTTATCTGCGACTGTGCCTTCCTTGTCGTTGAACGACCGTTAGCAACGCGCTATCAACCCGACCGTGAGGGTTAATGTAAGTGCGGGTATCTGGTGCGTTTAACGAGAACATGGCCGCTGAGATGTCTCGGAAGGACTGAGTTGTCGTGTGCCACTGTTGCGATTCTGTGCGCCTTGTTCGTGGTGTCGGGTTGCTCCGCCGGCCATCGACCAGGGAATAATGCACTCAGTCTCTTCGATCCGGAGAAAACAGCAACCACAGATCGCATGGAAGCCGTTGGGCACAACCC
>JAYSUN010000696.1:0-7359 GCA_043719045.1 Hyphomicrobiaceae bacterium
CTCATGTCGCGCCAAAATTGAAAGATGTCGCGGCCATTCAGCAATTTTGGCGCGACGGGCCACTAGCCGGCGCTGCGATCTCGCTGAAAAGGACCTCGGCTCGGCCGAGGACTGAAAACACAAAGCCCCCCAGATCGAGCCAGCGGTCTGGGGGGCTTTGTGTTGGTGGTGGCGACCCAGGTCTCAGCCCGTATTCGGCTCGTCGCCCTGATCGTCGGCTTCTGCTGCCGACTTCTTCGGAATCTTTTGCAGCTGCGCCAACATGCGAGCCTCTTCTTCAGCCTCGCTGGAGCGAACACTAGCAGCTGTTGGAGGTAGGCTGAAATCCGGCTGCGGACCCGTACCTGGGATCATTCCGGGAATCATCCGCTCGGCTGGTTGCAGTGTCAGACCAGCAGGTTCGACGGCTTGTGGTTGTGCCGATTTGTCTTTTGACGTGCGCTGCGCCGCCTTCGCGACTTCAGCATCCAGATCAACCTGACTGCAGATACCCAATGTGACAGGGTCTTGCGGCACCAGGTTCTGGGAATTCCAGTGTGAGCGCTCACGGATTGCTGCGATGGTCGGTTTCGTTGTTCCAATCAGCCGCATGATCTGCGAATCTTTCAGTTCTGAATGGCTTTTCAGCAACCACAGAACGGCGTTCGGACGGTCATGGCGACGCGAGACAGGCGTGTATCGCGGGCCGCGCTTGGTCTTCACCACCGGGATTTCGACCTTGGTCACAGCCAGCCTTAGCTTGTGGCTGTCGCTCTTTTCGCCCGTCGCGATTTCGTCGCGAGTGAGCTGGCCATTGGCGATCGGATCAAGGCCGCGAATGCCCTGGGCGACATCACCGTCGGCGATGCCTTTCACCTCAAGGTGGTGCAAACCGCAGAACTCGGCGATTTGGTCGAACGCCAACGAGGTGTTCTGAACCAGCCAGACCGCCGTGGCCTTGGGCATCAGTGGTGTACGATCGCTCATAAAGGTACTCTCCCGGACTTACGCGGATCGTTAATCCGCACAAGCCAAACATTTCGAAGTTGAGGGATAAATCGCGTATAGCCTATGTGGTTGCTGAAGCGCAACTGTTTGATGCGGGTCCGCAGAGTAAATAAGGGGTTGAATGAGCAAGTTCCGCCATATCCGTGGTCTGTTGTTCGATAAGGACGGCACACTCGTCGATTTTGATAGGACCTGGGGGCCGATCAATATCGAGGTCGCAACCTATGCTGCTGCGGGAGACCCATCGACTCGAGACCGGCTCTTGGTGGCTGCCGGATACGACCGGGCGACTGGAACAACACGGCCGGGCTCAATTTTTGCAGCGGCTGGCTTGGACGAAACGGTGGCGTTTCTGAGCGCCGAACTGGGCGGGCGAGTGCCGGCTGACCTCGCGTCGCATATGGCTTTTTTGTATGCGTCGGGTGGCGCGCACTATGCAACCGCGATCGAAGGGGTGGCGACTGCGCTGGCGACGTTGAAAGCCGGTGGATTTAGTCTTGGGGTCGCAACCAACGATACGGCCGCAGGTCTGAAAGCTTCGTTGACCAAATGCGGGTTGCTTGCGGAGTTCAGCTTCACAGCGGGTTGCGATAGCGGCTACGGCGCCAAACCCGATCCAGCCGTTATCCATGCCTATTGTAAGGCGACTGGCCTTGGTCTGCACGAGGTCGCCATGGTCGGCGATAGTACGCACGACATGGAAACAGCACGTCGGGCCGGACCAGTCTTACGCGTCGCAGTTTTGTCGGGCACCGGCAAGCGCGCGGACCTTGAACCTGAGGCCGACGTGGTCTTGAATAGCGTATGTGAACTTGTCACCGTTTTGCCTTGTGCAGCGATCCATGGCCGCTGATTTCAGTGTCATCATTCATCAAGCATAGGACTGCAGTTAACGTTCACCATCGGGATGCGCGCCATGACTTGGATCAGTACAGTTGCCTACCCGGACGCCACAGGCCGCCTGAAAACGCTCTATGATCGCGTTAAGGGGCCCGATGACACTATCGACAACATCATGCTAGCGCACAGCCTCCGACCATCTTCGATGGAGGGTCACATGGCGCTCTACAAATCCGTCCTGCATCATACTGGCAATAAAGTGCCGAAATGGTTCCTGGAAACCTTGGGCGTGTATGTCAGTCTGCTAAACGGCTGCGACTACTGTGTTGAACATCACTTCGTTGGCCTGCAACGTCTCCTGGACGACAACGACCGTGCGAACAATTTGCGCGATGCATTGGCATCAGCAACCTTTGGCGAGGCCTTCTCCGCCAAGGAAAAAACCGCACTGGCATACGCCGAAGCACTCACACTCAAGCCCGCAGATTCGGCAAAGGCCAGTGTTGTGGCAATGCAAAACGCGGGCTTCGACGACGGCGAGATCCTTGAGATCAATCAGGTGGTCGCCTATTTCGCCTACGCAAACCGAACGGTACTTGGGCTTGGCGTCTCGACCGTTGGTGACGTGCTTGGACTGTCACCCGGAAATTCCACCAATCCAGATGACTGGCAGCATCGTTAACAAGCCCAAGGGCCAATGGAACGCCTTTTGCGCGGGCGGTTTCTAGCCATATTGGCTTCAACGCAATGCAACAAATCACGGAGACTCAATGTGTCGAGCCAACGTTTTGACGCGGATTATCTGATCATTGGCTGCGGCGCGGCGGGAATGGGGTTTGCCGACGTGCTGGTGACAGAGACCGACGCGCGATTGGTTATGGTCGATAGCCACCATGGCCCAGGCGGCCATTGGAACGACGCCTACCCGTTCGTGCGTCTGCATCACCCGTCGCATTACTATGGTGTCAACTCGACGCCGCTCGGCGATCTCAGTGTGCAGCGAGATGGGCTCAATAAGGGGTTGCTGCATATGGCGACCGGCGCCGATCTGGTCAGCTACTACAACGGCATCATGCAGAACAAGCTGCTGGCCTCGGGCCGCGTACAATACTTTCCGAAGAGCCACTACGACGGGGACGGTCGGTTCACGTCCCAAGTGACGGGCAAACAGCACCACGTCAAAGTCGCAAGAAAAACCGTCGACGGGACACGCTCGGGAACAACGGTGCCGTCAACACATCAACGCCCCTACACAGTGAGTGCGGACATCCCGTGTATGCCGTTGAACGCTTTGACACGCCTGCAAGCGCCACCAGTGGGAGGTTACGTCGTCGTCGGCTCAGGCAAGACCGGCATGGATGCTTGCCTCTGGCTGCTGGACAATGGCACGGCACCGGATCAGATCCGGTGGATTATGCCGCGCGATGCGTGGTGGTTAGACCGCGCCAAAGCGCAGTTCACGCTTGATTTTTTCGAGGCCTCCGTCAGTAACATCGCAGCCCAAATGGAGGCGATCGGCACCGCGACCTCGATCGACGATCTGTTCGTCCGGCTTGAGGCCTGCGGCGGCTTGTTGCGGCTCGACGCCGCCGTAAAGCCGACGATGTTTCACGGCGCGACCATCACGAACTCAGAGTTGGAACAGTTGCGCCGCATCAGGGACGTCGTCCGCCTCGGTCGCGTCAAGAGCATCGACGCAAGCCAAATTGTGCTTGAACTCGGTACCCTTCCGATGAAGGCTGGTTGCTTGGTGGTTGACTGCTCGGCCGCCGGCTTTGCGCTGACCAAGAGTGTGCCGGTTTTCCAGGGCAACACCATTCATCTGCAGATGTTGAAATCGTTCCAACCATCTTTCAGCGCGGCACTGATTGCTCATGTCGAGACGGCCTATCAAGATGAGGCCCAAAAAAATGCGCTGTGCACGCCAATTCCGTTACCCAAGTACGCAACGGATTGGTTACGCATGATGGCTGCGTCAATGGCAAATCAAAGCCGCTGGTCGGCTGATGCCGCCCTGATGGGTTGGATAATGCAAAGTCGGCTCGACCCGATGACGGCATTGATGCGCAATGTCGATCCTGCCGATGCGTCAAAAGTGGCGCTCCTGCAACAAAGCCGGCAACGGATGCGCCCTGCCGTTGCCAACATGCAGCAACTGATGGCGGCGTTGCCTCGCTGAGGCGCACCGCAGCACCAAACTTGGGTGACTGCGACTGCGCGCCGGTTCTCACGACAGCATCTGCCCACCATCGACGGTGATGGTCTGGCCAGTGATCCAGCGGGCGTGGTCGCTGGCGAGGAAAAGCGCGACATTGGCAATCTCTTCAGGCCTGCCCAGGCGATCGTAGGGGATAGACTTCAAGATCGTGTTGTAAAGCTGTGGTGCCGACGTTTTACGCTGCTCCCAGGAACCGCCCGGAAACTCGATCGAGCCCGGAGCAATGGCGTTCACGCGCACGCGCGCCTTGGCCAGCATCAACGCCTGAGATTGCGTATAGTTGACCATTGCAGCTTTGACCGCCGCATAGGGCGCTGAGCGCGCGCTGGGACCATAAGCCGAGATCGAGACAATATTGACAATCGATGCGCCCGGCGCTTTTTCGAGGAACGCTTGAGCCGCGTGTGACGCGCGGACCGTTGCCAACATGTCGACGTTGATTCCCGCAGCCCAACCAGCCTCGTCGTCCGTCATGCCAAAGCCAGAGGCGTTGTTGATCAGCACGTCGATCCCGCCAAGTGCTGCAGCAGCCGCTGCGACATAGGCTTTGATCGCGGCACTGTCAGCCAAATCACACGACATGCTGTGCGCCTTGTGACCGTGCGCCTGCAACTCGGTCTGCGTCGCCTTCAATGCCTCGGCACCACGCGCACAAATTGATACGTTGGCGCCGGCCGCCGCAAATCCAAGCGCGATGGATCGGCCAATACCCTTGCTGCCACCGCAGACAACCACGTTCTTGCCTTTGAACTCGATTCTCATGCACATCTCCTGCGAAAAAGCCCCGCAGCATCTGGGCGCAACGGTGTGGGTCCTGCAATTGGAAATGTCATGAAGAACTTGTTCGACGCAGCAGGTATGCAAACCGAGCCGGATGTCCAACAGCCGCTTCCAGCGCGAGCCAAGTCCGCAACCGCGGGTGATCACCGTCCGTTGGCAGACCGGTTACGCCCGAAGGCGCTGGTCGAAGTGGTCGGGCAAGAGCATTTGACCGGGCCTGAAGGTACGCTCACGCGGATGCTGGCATCGAGTCGACTCGGATCATTGATTTTTTGGGGCCCGCCAGGGACCGGTAAAACAACGATGGCACGCCTGCTTGCCAACGAAACAAAGCTTGAGTTCGAGCAATTGTCGGCGATTTTCTCGGGCGTCCAGGACCTGCGCAAGGTCTTTGAGCGCGCGAAAACGCGTCGCGATGCGATGGGTCGCGGCACTTTGCTGTTCGTTGATGAAATCCATCGTTTCAATCGGGCGCAACAGGATAGTTTTCTGCCACACATGGAAGACGGCACCATCACGCTCGTTGGCGCCACAACGGAAAATCCGTCGTTCGAGCTCAATGCAGCTGTTTTGTCTCGGGCGACAGTGCTGACCCTGGAGCGGCATTCCGAAACCTCAATGGAGCAGCTCCTGTTGCGCGCCGAAGCGGAGTTGTCGCGCGTCCTGCCTTTGCTCCCTGAGGCAAGGCATCATCTGATGGCGATGGCGGATGGCGATGGTCGTACCATCCTGAACATGGCAGAGGACGTATTTGCGACAGTTCCGCCTGGACATGCAGCACTCGCACGCGACGCGTTGGTGAAACTCGTACAACGACGCGCGCCGCTTTACGACAAGGGCCGCGACGGCCACTATAACTTGATCAGCGCGCTCCACAAAAGCGTACGTGGGTCTGATCCGGATGCAGCACTCTATTGGTTCTGCCGCATGTTGGAGGGCGGCGAGGACCGACTGTTCCTTGCGCGCCGCCTCGTCCGCATGGCCGTCGAGGATATCGGGCTTGCCGACCCGCAAGCGCTGATGGTCTGCAATGCGGCAAAGGACGCGTTCGATTTTTTGGGTTCACCGGAAGGCGAGTTGGCTCTGGCCAACGCGGTGATTTATCTGGCAACTGCGCCGAAATCAAACGGTGCTTATTTGGCTTACAAGGCAGCGCTCCGGGCCGCCAAAGACTCAGGCTCGGTTGCGCCACCGAAAATCATTCTGAATGCGCCGACGGGTTTGATGGAAGAGCAAGGCTACGGTGACGGCTATCTCTACGACCACGATCAACCCGACGGCTTCTCCGGCCAAAACTACTTCCCCGATGAGTTCCGCGAACGACCCCGATATTACGATCCGCCAGAACGTGGATTCGAACGTGAGATCCGTAAACGGTTGTCATTTTGGAGTAGTCGCCGAAAGCCGTGAGATGAGAGCGGTGTCGACACGACTTGCGATCTGTGGGAATTGTCCAAGCATCTTGGGTTGTGTCGTCGTGATCAGCGGCTGCCTCAGGCTTTCACCCGCCAGTCACAGGCGGGAAAAATGCGATCTCGCGAGCCCCCGAAACGAGAGTTGTCGCTTTAACGTGCGTCTTGTTGATGGCAGCCCGGATCAGGGCTGGTTGAGCAAAAGCATGGGCATACTCCGGGCCTTTGGCGGACAACCATGTGATGACATCAGCAACCGTCGTGACGGTCGGCGGCAACTCGACCGCTTCGGAGGTTTTGCCGATGCGTTCACGCACCCAGGCAAAGTACATCAGCTGAACCGTCATCGAAAACCTTGCTTACTCTTCGATCGCGTGGCGGACTGCCGCGCGCAGATAGTCGTACCCGGTCATCAGGGTCAACAAGGCTGCAATCCACAGCAGGAGCATCCCGGTCATGGTCAAGCCCGGCAACATTTTGTCGCCGGCTGGTCCGACGAGCAAGGTTCCAAGCGCAATCATTTGCAACGTCGTCTTCCACTTCGCCAACTGGGTCACATGTATTTTGACGTTCAATTCAGCTAGAAATTCGCGCAGGCCCGAGACCAATATTTCACGACACAGGATGATCACGGCGGCCCAGATGTGCCAGCCGTTAATGGTGTTGTCATGCGTCAGGATCAGCAACGTGGCGCCGACCAGCAGCTTGTCGGCAATCGGATCAAGCATCTGGCCAAGGGCTGACTGCTGTTGCCAGACGCGCGCTAGATAGCCGTCAAGCCAGTCTGTGATGCATGCCGCCACGAAGATGCCCAAAGCGATCCACCGGCCGGTGTCACCGGGCATAAAGAACAGGCATGCGACAATGGTCGGAACCGCAATAATTCGGGCGTATGTCAGTACGTTTGGTAACGCCAAGACGAGTGCTGCCGCACGCTGACCTTTCGGCTTGGCGCGCGTCGTTGCAGGGGTGGTGGCAGAACTGTCCATGGGACTAGCTTGGTACACCACTCGGACATCGCGTCAATGCTCCGACACGAAAGATCGTGATCTGCATCGAAGCCGCTAGTGGCCCGTCGCGCCAAAATTGCTGAATTGCCGCGACGTCTTTCAATTTTGGCGC
>JAYSUN010000697.1:0-2655 GCA_043719045.1 Hyphomicrobiaceae bacterium
CTTCGATGCCGTTTCAACGGCAGTGGAAGAATCGCACAATCCGCAGCGCGACGTGCCGATCGGTATTATGGGATCGCTGGTCTTTTGCACGGTTATCTACATCATCGTCTCGGGCCTGCTGACCGGCATCGTGCCCTACGGCAATCTCAATGTGCCGTCACCCGTGGCCCACGCGCTTCAGGAAATCGGCTACAATTGGGGTTCGGCGCTGGTTGCTGCTGGCGTGATCTTCGGTCTGACGACGGTGATGCTGGTGCTCTATTATGCGCTGACCCGCATCATCGTGGGCGTCTCGCGCGATGGGCTGCTGCCGGAATTTTTCTCAGGCATCAACCCTACAACGCATACGCCAGTTCGCACCACGGTCATTGCGGGGCTGATCATGGCGTTTGCGGCCGGCTTCACGCCGCTTGGGGTTCTGGCCGAACTTGTCAACATAGGCACGCTCGCGGCTTTCGTGCTGGTGTGCGCGGGGGTTATTGTTCTCAGGCGTACGCACCCTGAAATGCCGCGGCCGTTCAAGATGCCGTTTGGGCTAGTCCTGCCGGTGCTAGGTATACTGTCGTGCGGCGCGCTGATTGCGTTCCTGCCGGCTGTCACGCACTTGCGATTTCTCCTGTGGCTGGCTGCCGGACTCGTCATCTACTTTGCCTACTCGATGCACCACAGCAAGCTCGCAGGCAAGCCGGCAACTTCAGCCTAACTTGGCATGGAAACTGAAGGGCGCGACGATCATGCGTCGCGCCCTTCATGTCTTACGGTTTATTTCTGCACGTGATTGGGGTCCATCCAGATGACTTCCCAGATGTGACCATCGAGATCATTGAAACTGCGGCCCATCATGAAGCCGTAGTCCATGGGATGGTTCGCCTCTGTACCGCCGGCAGCGATGGCTGCATTGGCCAAGGTCTCGACCTCTTCCTTGCTCTCGACCGAAAGACACGTCAGCACTTCGGTCGCGGTATTGGCGTCGACGATCTGTTTCTTGGTGAAGTCTTTAAACCGGCTCTCGGTCAGCAGCATGACGTAGATATCGTCGCTGACGACCATGGACGCCGCCGTTTCATTGGTGAACTGCGGGTTGAATTTAAATCCAAGCTTGCCAAAGAAGGCCTTCGACTTAGCGAGGTCCTTGACCGGCAGATTTACAAAAATTTTGAACGCCACAGTTGTCTCCGGTTGTCACTCCCCCCATCTGGCGAACGTCTACTTGCGCACGCCTTCAACATGGAGGTCGAGCTCGACTTCCTTGGCCGCGGGCCCCAGATCGTGGATCATACCGAAATCAGCGAGCACAAGCTTTGTCGTCCCAGCGAAACCCTGACGGAACCCGCCCCAAGGATCATTACCGCCGCCGATGAATCGCGCCTCGATCATCACGGGCTTGGTGATGCCGTGCAAAGTGAGATCGCCCGCGATCGTGGCCTGGCCTGCGGCGCTCGAGGTCACGGATTTGCTGACGAACGTCGCTTTGGGAAATTTGGCGGCATCGAGAAAGTCAGCGCTGCGCAGGTGTTTGTCGCGCTCGGCATGATTTGAATTGAGGCTGGTGGTATCGACCTCGACAGACACCTTGGAGGCGCCCGGATTCTTCTCGTCGTAGCTGAACGCGCCACTGAATTTATCGAAGCGGCCGATGAGGAAGCTATACCCCAAGTGCGGAATCTTGAAATTGATCGACGCGTGGGCGTTCTTGGTGTCGATGACGTAGTCGGCCGCCGAAGCCGGCAGTGCGACCCACGGAGACATAAGAGCCAGCGACGCAGTCAGAGCCAACGGTATGCTGTTCAAAGTTCTACGGCGCATCATAGTCTGTCTCCTTGTATCTTGAATGGTATCGCCTCTGCCTCTGGTCAGGCGCGCGGCGGACCCGACCACATGCGGGTCAGGATGTCTTTCTTGTCTATAAAGTGGTGTTTCAAAGCGGCGGCCGTATGGAGAGCGGCAAGCGCCATGACGCCGTAGGCTAGACCCCAATGCGCCCACCCGGCCGCATCTTCGAGGCCCGGCTGCTGGATAACCGAGGGCACGGTGAAAATTCCGAAGACGTCTATCGGGCGGCCATCTGGCGTCGCGATCAAATAACCGCTGACAGAAAGTGCAAGTAGAAGCGGATAAAAACCCCAATGGACGAGCCGCACGGACCGGCGCTCGAAGGGTGTCAGATCGGCGTCGCTCGGTTTGACGCTGGAGATGCGCCACAAGAAGCGAGCAATGATCCCAATAAGCAAGACGATCCCGGCGCTTCGGTGCAGGTCGGGTGCCGAATTGCGATAGGGGCTGTAATAAGGCAGCTCGACCATCCACCAGCCGAGCGCAAACAGTGCGATGATCGCTATGGCCGAAAGCCAATGAAAGACACGGCTGACCGTGCCATATCCGTTTATCGTATCTCTCATCAGCATGTCATTGCGCACCACAGCACGTCATTCAAAGTTTGCAGATGGGGACTGAAAAAGTCCAAGACAAGTGCCGCCGCGCACGTAGGATAATGTCCTCTCAAGCCCGCAGAAAATCTGGGATTCTGGAGAGATTCACCTGCGCAAAACAGTGCTGAGATTGGCGTTTTCGGAGCGTCTGACCTACACCAAGGAATGCGGTTTTTCGAACCCGAAAAAAACTTTACCGTTCAAAGTGTTAGAGCGTGTTTCTGGT
>JAYSUN010000698.1:0-23164 GCA_043719045.1 Hyphomicrobiaceae bacterium
TGGCCATTGACGACGTAATGATCGCCCTGTTTCACCGCGGTAGTCTTGAGGCCCGCGAGATCCGAGCCTGCACCTGGCTCGGAGAAACCCTGACACCACCAGTCTTCCAGATTGTACATCCGTGGCAGATAGGCCTTCTTTTGTGCCTCGGTGCCGAAGTTAATGATCACCGGGCCGCACATGGAGACGTTGAACGGCAGCGGTTGCGGCACGGCGCAGGCCTGAATCTCTTCGCCATAGATGTAATGCTGGATCGGAGTCCAACCGGTACCACCCCATTCCCTGGGCCAATGCGGTGCAGCCCAACCCTTTTTGGCCAAGATTCTGACACTCGAGACCATGTCTTCCTTGGCGAGGTGTTCGCCGACCTCGATTTTGGCGCGAACCGAGCGTGGAATTTCGGTAAGGAAGAAGTGGCGGACTTCTTCGCGAAAACGGTTTTCTTCGGGGGTAAAGCGCAGATCCATGGGGTGGTCCTCGGGTGTCTTAGGAGAAGACGAGTGGCACAGCGGAATGGCCTAGACTGGGTTAAAGCAGAACTTGCCGTAAACGGCAACTTTTATGCGGCGTCCTCGGCTTGGTCTTGCAGTCACCCTCATCAGCCTCAAGGGTTTGGATGGGATGACTACGAAGTACACCACAGCGACCGAGAACATCGTTGGGTCAGTCATACCGGCGCGCAAAAGCTCTGACACTGTCACTGGTGCGGACAGGCGCCAGTATTGTCTTACTTGCGCGTGCCGACACGCGGTCAGCAGCAGGACCGGTCAGAACTCTTCCGGTTCGGCATCCGTCATGGCCCGCTCAAACTTGCGGCTCGACGTCGACCGCAACGGCCATGGTTTGATCGCCACCGCCGAGAATCACGCCACTGATTGGGCTGATGTCCTCGTAGTCGCGCCCGTAGGCAATGGTCAAATGCTCGCCGGTCGGCACGACGCCATTGGTTGGGTCGAAATCCACCCAACCGGATTCTGGTGACCAGACGGACAACCAAGCATGCGAGGCATCGGCGCCCTTAAGCTTGGCTTTGCCGGGCGGCGGCCGGGTCATTAGATATCCGCTGACATAGCGTGCGGGGATGCCAAGCGAGCGCAATGACGCGATCGCGAGATGGGCAAAGTCTTGGCAGACGCCGCGTTTGATTTCTAAGACGCGGCTGATCGGGGTCGAGATATCGGTCGCTTTGGGATCGAACGCGAAGTCTTTGAAAATTCTGCGCGTGAGATCCATGGTGCCGACAAGCACCGGGCGGCGAGCGGGAAAGGAGGCGCGCGCAAAGTTCTGCAACTCCTGCGACACCGGCGTATGCCGCGACTGACTGGTGAACTGAAGCACACCGACGTCGAGTAACCCATTGGCATGTTGCGCTTTTTCAGCCACATTTTCCCATGATGTCCCTCGCGTCAGGTCGGGTGGGCTTGGCTGCGGGACATCCAGAGTGCTGCGGGCGTGCACGATAAATTCAGTATGCTCGTCTTCGATGCGCAATAGGGTCGCCAGGTTGCCAAAGTAATCGATGGTCTCGGTATTCGAAGCTGGTGCGGGCTCAATCAGCAGGCTGTGATGGACGACGGTTTGGCCCGGCGTCTGCCGCGGTTTCAAATGCATCAGATGATACGACTGCACGACAGGCGCCCGATAGCTGTAGGTGGTGCGGTGACTGACCTCGAATTTCATGTGTCCTGCCGCGAGCGCGCCCTCACCCATTTTGACTCCTTCTCGACAACGCTGAAGTAGCGCCGTGTGATGGCGTCCGATAGCTGCGGCAGGCGTGTGATCTGTGCGTCTATGAGGTTGATTAAAGCCGCCCTCTGGCCGTTTCCGTCGGCGTCAGACAGGCGTCCGACGTCAACCAGTCGCACATCGCTGAGCATCGATAGTGCAATCCGTTGGACCTCTGTTCGGCCGCCGGCCTTGCCCGTTTGCGGCAAGCTATCGATATGACCACTCAACGCTGCGAGCTGGAATGCCAGACTGCGCGGATTGGTTTCGTCGACGATAAGAAGATCGAGGACTGGAATGAGCATGGGTGTCAGACGGTAGCGTGACCGGTAGGTGATGAAGCAATCGGCCAGTTCCAAGGCAAAGGCGGATGCGGAACTGTCGTTCTCATCAGACTGTCGCGCTAGAAACAAAGTGCGCAACATATGACTGAGATGGCGGGCACGCGAGAGCCGCCGTCCCATATCGAGAAATGACCAGCCGAAATTGCGGGTCATGTTCTCGTGAGTGAGGCCATTGAAAGCGGCAATAGCGCCAAGGCCGGCATCGATCATGTCGAGCGAGTCCCCGATCGAAGTTGGAACGGCGGCCGACTGCCATTGGCGGCTGATATAGAAGCCGTTAAGTGTGCGCCATGCCTCTTGTGACAACCGATCCCGGGTCAGACTGGCAATCTGATGGATGTGATGCAAGGTTTGCGGCAAGCCATAAACGCGATCCGTTGAGGTCATCAAGGCGCGGGACAAATAGGCGATTTCGGCCGTCTCATCAAGGCCAACCGGCAAGATGACTTTTGACGCACTTTTGAGTTCGAGTGTGTTGATCAGGATCGAACGCGCGAGATGAAGATGTTGACTAGATCCACTGTCAGCCTCAATGCGACCGAGACAGTTCCGCAACACGCGAAACGTCCAGTCTGCTCGTTCGACATAGCGGCCGAGCCAGAAAAGGTTGTCAGCGGCGCGGCTTGGCAATTCGCGCGGGCTGCGCTGGATCTGGGCGACCTCGATGGTCGGTTGCCACAAACTCTTGAACACGGGCTGCGGCGTGTCACTCAAAACCCAGACATCGCGCGAGGCACCGTCCGGCGCTGTCAGCGCCATCGAGGCACCTGGATCCACAGTCATTGCGAGGCCGCCGGGCATAACGGCAAAGCCACCCGGCACAGCCGTCGCAAAGACCCGCACGGCAAAGGGCTTGGGCTCCAACCCGTCGGGCCCATAGGACGGCGCCGTCCCGAGTGTCGTCTTTTCTTCGGCCACCAGCGATGTACCGTTGAGCTCGATTTCCGCGATCAGCGCCGTGCGCTCAACTGGCGAAAGTTTGCTTGGGTCACGCGCCGGCGCGGCCTGACCGGGGCGCACCGTTTGCTCGTTGGCACGGCGGATGAAATAGCGGTCGAGATCACGAATCACCGTCTGGCGAACGGTGGCATCGCCGAGCCACCACTTGGTGACGTCCCAGATGGCGAGATCTTCCCCGAGCAGGTCTTTGCATAACCCAGGCAAGTAACTCCCAAGTCCCCGGTTTTCAGCAATCGCCGTACCAAGCGCATTGACGACCAGATCAGGCTGTTGACGCACGGCCTGGACCAGACCGACAGGGCCCTGGAAGCCTGTGGGATCAAGCTCCAGCGCATCACACGAGGCCCCTGCAACACAGCGAATCACAAGATCGATCGGATGCAGTCCGTCCAGCGTTTTCAGAAAAACTCGACCGTTTTCTGCCCTCAGATCTGCGCCTTCGACGAGTAAGAAACCCAGATAGCGCGCCAGATACGCGTGGCTAAAAAAATCACTATGGCGCGGGCCTGGCGTCAGCAGGGCAATGGTTGGGTCGGGACGTCCTATGCGTTGCGCCAGCGCGTCCTGCATCTGTTGAAAAAAGGGGGCGAGTCGAACCGCCTTGCTGGCGCTGAAGATATCGCCGGAGACGTGCGTCAAGATAGTTCGGTTTGCGAGCGCGTAGCCGATGCCAGCTGGGGTTTCCAGATGCGTGTCGACGACGCGCCAGTTGCCATCGGGGCCGCGTGCGATATCGGCTGCAAAGAACTGGATGCGTGCGGTCGCTGGTGTGATATTTTGACAAGCGCGCAGATAGGCTGGATCGTTGAAGATCAGTTGCGGCGGGATCAAGCCGCGTTTCATTGTCTCTTGCAAGCCGTAGATATCGGCTAACACCGCTTCAAGCAGGCGCGCGCGCTGGATGATCCCGGTCTCAATCGCGGCCCACGCGGCGGGGGCGAAGACCAGAGGAACAAGGTCGAGGCGCCAGGGCTGCAAGTTACTGGATGGATCAGCAAACAAATCATGCGCGATGCCGGTTTCGCGAACCCGCCGGTTGATGCGCTCGATCCGCTCCAGTCGCTGATCATGTGAGAGCGCGTCGAGCCCTGCAAGGACCGGGTGCCAATGTGAACCAATAACGCCATCGGCACTGCGCAATTCGTCATGACCGGCCGACGTCGGGTAAGCGTCGGCGATCGCCGTCGAGAGACTTTTTCCTATAGGTGCGGCGGCTGCTGACATCGTGGTGCTGACCTGCTCGTAACTTTCGGGAGCGCGATCACGAACGCTGCCGTTGAGTGGTAACGCGTTGTCACCTGTCGTTGGAGTGTACCATCCGGTGACTCTGTTCCACCAGCCACCTGTTGCCGCTTTGTTACGCCCCTCGTCGGTCATTGCGCCCGCCGTAAATCCAAGGTCACGGGGAAGTCAGGATGAACGCCACTGGCCTTTGGGCGGAGGGCTCCGGGTGAGTGGCCCATCGCTTCAAAGCGGGCCAGGCGGCGGCCTTCGGCTTCGAAAGCGTTCACGGGCAAGACATCCAAGCCGCGGCCTCCTGGATGCGCGACGTGATAGCGGCAGCCACCGACGGAACGGCCTGACCAAGTGTCAATGACGTCGAACGTCAAAGGCACATGCGGCTTGATCGTTGGATGCAGAATCGATGCCGGCTGCCATGCCCGATAGCGAACTCCGGCAACGGCTTCCCCGAACGTGCTGGTGGACGCGAAGGGCATCCCAAAGCCATTGCATGTCACGGCATAGCGACCGGTCGAACCGCCACCACGCGCCTCACCTGTGACACGGACCTGGATGCGTTCGAGCGACGAATCAACGTAACGCGCGGTGCCGCCGACGGCCCCCTCCTCACCCAAAACATGCCATGGCTCGAGTGCTTGCCGAAGTTCGATGTTCAGACCAGCGCGCGCGATGCTGCCACAGATCGGAAAGCGGAATTCGAAATGCGGTTCGAACCATTCAAGTTTCACGGGGAAACCCGCAGCTTGCAGATCTTCAATGACAGAGCGGAAGTCTGCCTTGACGAAGTGGGGCAGCATAAACCGATCATGAAGTGCTGTCCCCCATCTGACCAGCGGACGCCGGTAGGGTTGTTTCCAAAACCACGCGATGAGAGCCCGGACCAACAGTTGTTGCGCCAGACTCATTCGGGCGTGCGGCGGCATTTCGAAGGAGCGGAACTCGACAAGGCCAAGACGACCCGTCGGACCATCCGGTGAGTACAGCTTGTCGATACAGATTTCGGCCCGGTGGGTATTGCCGCTGACGTCGACGAGAAGATGTCGGAAAATCCGATCCACCAGCCACGGTGGTGTCGCTTGCCCATCCAAGCCGGCGACTTCGGCAAGGGCAATCTCGAGTTCATACAGCTGGTCGTGCCGCGCCTCATCAATGCGAGGTGCTTGGCTGGTTGGGCCGATAAAGAGACCGGAAAACAGATACGAAAGCGCTGGGTGGTTCTGCCAATAGTTGATCACACTGGCCAGCAGATCCGGTCGGCGCAGGAACGGGCTGTCCGCGGGTGTCTTGCCACCGAGGACAATATGATTGCCGCCGCCGGTGCCGGTGTGGCGACCATCAAGCATGAATTTTTCGGCGCCGAGCCGGGTTTCTCTTGCCGCCTCGTACAGCGCGGTTGTGGTTTCGACCAAGCTCGGCCAACCGGATGTCGGGTGCACGTTGACCTCGATCACGCCCGGGTCTGGCGTCACCTTAATGACGTTGAGGCGTGGATCGGGCGGCGGCGCATAACCTTCCAATCGAACAGGCAGCCCCATTTTTTCGGCCGTTGCTTCCAAGGCTGTGACCAACGCCGTATAATCCTCGGCATCGGCCACTGGTGGCAGAAACACGCACAGATGGCCATCGCGCGGCTCAATGACGAGTGCTGTTCGCACGGCTCCGACGACTTCATCGGTGCCGCTGAGGCTCGTCGATGTCGGCTGCAGCGCCTCAGCGTGCCGTTGCCGCTGCAGCGTTTGCCGATCCGGCAGTTGTTCGAACGGCGAGAACGGGTCAGCTGGTTCGACGTTGGGATAGTTGATCGGAGCGACGTACGGCAATGTACCGAGTGGCAGGCGGTAGCCAACCGGCGAATCCCCAGGTGCCAGATAAAGTCGTTCCCGACGCAGCTTCCAGCGCTCGGTGACCCACCGCCGTCCACGGTCTTTGCTTTGCCAGACTTGGATCGGAATGACGTAACCCGTCGGCTGGCTCAAACCCCGCGCAAACACCGCGACCAAGCGGGCACGTTCAGCGGGGTCATCAAGCATGTTGTTGGCGGGGTCGACGCCAAGCGGTAACTTCTGTTCGACGAGTGCGAAATGTCCGGGATCTTCGAACGCTGCAATTGACGCATCAGTCGGCAAACCCAAATTCCGGCACAGGGCGGCGGCATACCGCTCAGCTTCATCGAGAGTCGCCGGTTCGCGTGGCTGCTCCCGATCGATCAGATCGGGGTTCATCCACAACGGCTGACCATCGGTCCGCCAATGGACGGCATACGACCAGCGCGGCAACTGCTCGCCCGGATACCATTTACCTTGCCCGTAGTGCAACATGCCACCCGGCGCAAAGCGGGCCGTCAGTCGGCGGACCAGTGCCTCAGCAAAGCGCTGCTTGGTGGGGCCAACGGCTGCGTTGTTCCATTCCGCGCCATCCATATCGTCGATCGACACAAACGTCGGCTCGCCACCCATCGTCAGCCGGACATCTGCGGCCTGCAAGTGTTCATCGACAACGTTACCAGCGGCAACGATGGCCTGCCACTGGGCGTCGCTGTAGGGCAGGGTGACACGCGGCGTCTCGCGAATGCGCGTGACTGACATGGCGAAGTCGAAGCTGACCTTCGCCTCGTCATGTGCACCCGAGATGGGAGCAGCACTTGACGGGCTGGGTGTGGCTGCCAGCGGGATATGGCCCTCGCCCGCAACCAAGCCGGACGTTGGATCGAGGCCGATCCAGCCGGCGCCAGGGAGATAGACTTCCGCCCATGCATGCAGGTCGGTGAAATCCTTGTCCGTGCCAGCGGGACCATCGAGCGACTTCACATCAGGCTTGAGCTGAATTAGGTAGCCGGACACGAACCGCGCAGCCAGCCCCAGTCGCCGCAGGATCTGGACCAGCAACCAGCTGGTATCCCGACAGGACCCCGAACTATGCTGCAGCGTCTGATCCGGCGTTTGCACGCCCGGTTCCATGCGGATCAGATACTTGATCTGTTGCGACAACTGGCGGTTCAGATCGCAGATGTAGTCCAAGGACGTGCCGCTGCTCGTGCGATCAAGCTTGCGCATGTACGTCTGGAGTTGAGGCCCATCCGCTGTTGCTTCCAGATAGGGCAGCAGTTCGGCTTTGAGGGCTGCATCGTAAGCAAAAGGCCAGACCTGAGCGCTATCCTCAACGAAAAAATCGAATGGGTTGATGACCGCGAGGTCGGCAACAAGGTCGACCGTGACCTCAAAGCTTTTGACCTTGTCGGGC
Source organism: Hyphomicrobiaceae bacterium (assembly GCA_043719045.1). GTDB lineage: Bacteria > Pseudomonadota > Alphaproteobacteria > Rhizobiales > Hyphomicrobiaceae > JABFRJ01. The sequence goes on from JAYSUN010000698.1 coordinate 7,512, forward strand.
ACCACGATGCGGGCCAAAAAATTGCCGAACGGGTCCTGTTGCCAGTTGATGTAATGGACGGCGGGATCAATGCGCAGGGCATAGGTCAGGATGGGCGTACGGCAGTGTGGCGCCGGGCGCAGCCTGATCGTGTGCGGTGCCAATCCGACGGCGCGATCGTAAGTGTATTTTGTGCGATGCGTCAGGGCTGCATGCAATGCCATCAAGTCCTCGCTGGAAGTGGCTTGCGGTGGCCGTGGGCCAATGCAATGCGCGTCAGTGTAGTCGTGCCGAGCAGGTTCAGACAACTCGGATCTTCGCCTCGTTCGGCAGCACAGGTCATTGAGAGGCTGAACGTCAGTTGACCTGCATTTCCTGGCCCACACCACGGCACGTCGTAATTGTATTGGTCCGAACTTGGGATCGGGCCGAACTTAGGATTGGCTTTGGGTTTGGTGTGGCTTCTGTCGCGTGGGGTTTGGTTGCTCCAGCTCGGGTGCATCGGGTGCACTCACGGGCGGGGGTGCTCGAAAGAATGCTATGCCAATCTCGCTGGACAGCCTCATCAAGGCCCGCTGCACCCAATCATTGAAATCGTGCAGATTGCCCGGCAGCTGGTTGTCCCGACCTGCAGCCTGCAAGCCCTCCATCAACAGTTCACAGGCCTCCAGACATGCGCTCGTCGAAGGCAGTCGAAATCCACTCCGCAGCATTTGTAGAGCATCGCCGATTTCGCGCGCACAAAATCCGATCGAGCGGGGATGACTTGGGTTGAGCGCCAGGAAGCGCGCCACACGCTCGGGATTGGCATTGCCAGGCTCTAGTCGGTGAAACACTTGGTAAGCTGCGGCCGTGCGCAAGATTGTCGACCAGAAGACAAAATCGTCGGCCGGATCGCCAGCACGAGCGCTCATGGTGCTTTGTGCAAATTTCACGTCGAGTAAGCGGCTGGTCTGGTCTGCGCGTTCGATCATCAGGCCGAGCTTGAAGAATTGGTAACCTTCATCGCGATAGAGTGTGCCTTCCGCAATGCCGATCTGGGCGAGGCAACCGGCCCTGATGCGGGCGCATGTCCGTGGCAATTCTGAGCGTTGGATGTCGTGGGCGCTGATCTGCTCGATCATGCTGTGAAAAGCATTTAACTGCGCCCACATTTCAAGGGGAATAAAAGGGCGCAAAGCCCGTGCGTTTTCACGGGCCCAATGGATCGATGCGCGGATCGACCCTGGATTCGCACTATCGGTGACGTAAAACGGGATAATTGTGTCAGCCGACGGTTCAAACCGTTCTCTGAAACGCGGCTCGTCCGTGTGCAATGCCAACAACCAATTCCAACCATGATCCTTGTCGTGACCGCCGAACGACGACTGCATCTCAATCACGCGAGCCAAACTCGCGCCACGCTCAAGATAGCGAGCCAGCCAGAACAGACTTTCGGCATTTCTCGATAGAAGCCTCATTGGTCGTCCACCAGCACCCAGGTGTCTTTAGTGCCGCCGCCTTGTGAGGAATTGACGATAATTGAGCCTTCTCGCAATGCCACGCGGGTTAGGCCACCCGGCAGGACCCAGGTGTCCCGACCGGTAATCGCATACGGTCTGAGGTCGACGTGGCGCGGTTGTGCGCCGTCTTCAAACAAGGTCGGTGAGACCGACAAATCGATCATTGGCTGACTGATAAAATTGGCAGGGTCGGATCTCAGTTTGGCGGCGGCCGCTTCAATTTCGGCCTTACTTGATTTTGGGCCGACGACGATGCCGTAGCCGCCTGACTCGCCGACGGGCTTAAGGACCAGCCGTTCCAGATTTGCCAAGGTATAAGCGAGGCCTTCTGGCTCACCGCAGATGTGTGTTTCGACATTGGCGAGGATGGGATCTTCGTCGAGGTAGTAACGGATGATGCGTGGGACATAGGCGAATACCGCCTTGTCATCGGCGACCCCGGTGCCGATTGCGTTTGCGAGTGTCACGTTACCCCGTTTGGCCGCGCGCAACAGGCCTTTCACGCCAAGCATGGACGTCGAATTAAAAGCTTCCGGATCGAGGAAATCATCGTTGATCCGCCGGTAGATCACGTGGACCGGCTCAAGTCCACCGATTGTGTGGGCGAAAACGCGATCATTGTCGACTACCAAGTCCCGACCTTCGACAAGTGCCACGCCCATTTCGCGCGCCAGAAACACGTGTTCGAAGTAGGCTGAATTATAGATTCCGGGCGACAGCAAGACGACACATGGATTGTCAATGCCGGCGGGCGCTACCTCCCTGAGTTTCCCGAGCAGACGCTTGCCGTAATCGGACACAGGTCGCACGTTCAGGCCCTGCATCAGGTCTGGGAACGCACGTTGCATCAGGTGGCGATTTTCAACGACATACGACACACCCGACGGGCTGCGGCCATTGTCTTCCAAAACCAAAAACTCGCCATCGCGACCGCGGACAATATCGGTACCGTTAATGTGAATATAGGTTCCGCACGGCAGATCGAGCCCGATCATTTCGGGGCGATAGCAGCTATTCGAGAGAACCAGCTTCGAGGGTATGATGCCGTCGTTGAGGATTCTCCGATCATGATAGATATCATGGAGGAACAGGTTCAAGGCTTTGACCCGCTGTGTGACGCCGGCTTCGATTTTCGCCCAAGCCTGTGCTGACAGAACACGGGGAATCACATCGAAAGGCAGGATGCGGTCAATCGCATCTTTTTCTGTGTAAACCGTAAAGGTAATGCCGAGATTAAAGAGTTCATGCTCGGCATCCGCGGCTCTCTGTCTGAGTGAGCTGAGTTCACTCGTCTCCAAACAGTGCCACAGAGGCGCCATCTGGCGATTGGGCTGTTTTTGGCTGCCAAGCAGTTCGCAGTAGTATTCGCCGGGGTCATAGCCATCCAAGGCAGAAATCGTCTTGGGATCTTTGAAGGCTGCAATTTGTGCCATTGAGTGGCGTCCAGGGTTGTACGCGGTCGCACGCGACAGATGACTCACCTCAGATCCTAGCGATGTCGACTGAGCCTGTCGTGCTTAATGTTTGAAAAGGTTCTGCCGGTTTTTTAGGCAATTGAGGGTTTGCGCACCGCTCGCAAGCTTGATGCCTCCAGATCTCCCGACGACGGTAATGGGCGACGGTAATGGGCTGGCGCTCATGCCTTGCTTTGGCTAGCTTCGTGCCACGCCCTCGAAATGAACTGCCTCACACACTCAGGTAGCACCGCGATGAAGCTGTCCGAATACGGTACGTTTGATGCCCACGATCTCGCTGGCTTAGTCGCCAAAAAAGAAGTCTCACCAAAGGAACTTGCAAAGGTCGCCGCCAAAGCGATCAAAGCTACCAATGATGAACTGAAGGCGGTGATCGAGACCTATCCGGACCGTATCGATAAATTGAACGAGAAATCACTTGGTGACGGGCCATTTCGTGGCGTGCCGACGCTGATGAAAGACGTGTTTGGTCACGAAAAGGGTCGAGTCTGCGAAAACGCGTCGCGTCTGTGCAGAGGCATGGTGACCGAGGTCGATAGCTTTGTCGTCCAGCAGATGCGCGCGGCCGGCCTGAACATCATCGGTCGCTCCGCAGCGCCAGAGTATTCGATGTCCGGCACGACTGAAAGTCTGATGTTCGGCAACACCTCGACGCCGTGGAAAAAGGGTTATTCCGCGGGTGGGTCTTCGGGCGGGGCGGCTGCCGCGGTCTCGGCTGGCATGGTTCCGCTCGCCCATGGCTCAGACATCGGCGGATCAATTCGTATTCCCGCCAGTTTCTGCGGTGGTGTTGGCCTGAAACCATCACGTGGGCGGATTCCAGTCAGTCCACTGCTCGATGAAGGTGGTCTTGGGTTCTCAACCAACCTCGTCCAGACGACGTCCGTGCGTGATGCGGCGGTGATGTTGGACTGGATGTCGAAACCTCAAGTTGGCGATCCCTTCGTCATTCCGCGTCCGACCGAGTCCTATGCCAAGCTTGCCAAAAAGAAAGCCGCACCACTGCGCGTCGCCTTGATTACCAATGATATCGTCGGCATCAAGCCTGATAAAGAAGTCGTTGCGGCAACTCAGGCCGCAGCCAAACAGCTCCAGTCGATGGGGCATGTGGTCGAAGAGTACAAGGCCGACATCGGGGGCATTGAAACGCTGCTGACGCTGAACCAGATTTTCTTTTTCGGCTTTGCCGATCGGCTCGACGGCTATGCCAAAAGGATGGGACGTAAAGTTGGGCCGGATACGATTGAACCGGCGATGTTGAAGGTTTATCATTGGTCGCGCGAGCTCAAGACTTCTGACTATTTTGCAGCTTTGGCTGGGGCGAACATCGCCCGCCGTCGACTGGCTCAAGTTTATGCCAAGCACGATATCTGGTTATCGCCGACGACGGCACGAACGTCGGAGCCGTGGGGCAGGTATCATCTGGCACGGACCGATGTCGATCCAGCTGGGAACTTCACCAGCAAAATGTTTGCTGTGCCGTGCCAATACACGATCCCACACAACTTGATGGGAACGCCGGCTATTTCGCTGCCACTAGCGCTGCACTCAAACGGTTTGCCGATCGGCGTGCAGATTGCCGGGCGTCCGGCCGAGGAACATCTGATCTTGCAACTCGCAACCGCGCTTGAAAAAGCGATGCCGTGGAAACAACGTGTCCCGCCGCTGCACGTGTCGCGGATAAGCTGATGTGAGAATGAATGGAACACAGAGAGGTGTGTCCCGATGTCGATCTCAGTAACGCGTCGTTCGGCGATCGCCGGTGCTGCTGCGTTGGGCATGGCGGTATTGCCAGCGCAAGCCGACGCTGCCGTCAATCTTCAACTTGTCTTGGCGGTTGATACCTCGGGGAGCGTCACGCCACGGCGCTTTGATTTGCAGCGCGATGGCTATGTCGATGCATTTCGGCAGCGAGAGGTGCAACGCGCCATTGTCGCTGGTCCAGCGGGGGCTGTTGCCGTGGCAATGTTCCATTGGACCGGTCCGTTTCTGCAGCGGACAGCGGTGTCCTGGGCGCGGCTCGGGTCGGCTGCGTCGTGTGCAGCCTTCGCCAATTTGATTGAAACAGCACCACGCCAGTTGCACGCCGGGGGCACCTCGATATCTGGCGCCATCGATCATGCGCGACTGGTGCTGCGCGAATGCCCGTTTCCAGGCGTAAGCGAAGGCAAGTTGCGCCGTGTGATCGATGTTTCGGGAGATGGTGAGAACAATCGAGGACGCCCGCCCGCTGCTGCGCGTGATGATGCCATCGCCCAAGACATTACGATCAACGGCCTGCCGATCCTGGCAATCGAACCCGAGTTGGATACCTACTATCGCGAGCAGGTCATCGGCGGCTCAGCGGCCTTTGTGATTCCGACGGCGACCTTTGAGACATTCGGCAATGCGGTTCGGCGCAAATTGATCCAGGAGATCGCGGGTGGGGCTGCCGCGGTGGCCGGATAGTGCCACAATGTCAGACTTCTGGAACCTTTCCGACCCGCACGGAGTTAGGCCGCAATTGTACCCCAATTGCCCAAGAAGACAGATCGTGATTCGAACGATTCGAACAAACAATGATTGCGGGGCGGACGAGCTGCTGATGGCCATAGCGGATGATACGAGCATTGAGCCGCATGGTGTATTGCGCGTTGCCGGCAAGATTGCGCGTCGACGGGCCGCGGCATTTCGGACGTCACGTCGGCATACACTGTTGGTCCGGAGCCTTCGAGCGGTTCTACCAGCCGTTGTGGTCGGGATGTTCGCATTTTACGGCTGGCTCTTGTTCGGGGCGTTGAGCGTGAAGATTGGCAAAGGCACATTGCAGGCGAAAACCATTGAGTTCACTGCCGAAGACTTGAAAATGAAGGGCGTTAGTTACTCCGGCGCAACCAAAGACGGCGGTCACTATGATGTCCGCGCACGTGAGGCGCAAGTTGATCTCGCACAGACCGGACCGATCAAGCTGGAGCACATCGAAGGCGATCTCACGCAACCGACCGGTGTCGTTACGCGCTTGAAGTCCCGCCGCGGCGCCATGGACAACAAAAAAGGTGAAATGGATCTCCTGGATGGAGTTGAGATTGACGCAACCAACGGGCTTAAAGCACGCATGAAAAGCGCCAAGGTTTTTCAGAAGGAAAATCGCGTGATTGCCACAGAAGGCGTCATCGCAGATACCCTGACCGGCCGCATTCAAGCGCAAACCATGGATCTGGAAACCAAAATCCGGAAAGGCACCTTCACCGGCAATGTCGCCGTGCGCATGACGCAAGATCCGAATGCCCCGAAAGCAGCTGTTGGGATGGGTAAAGATGCGCGCGCACCGCTGGATGTTCAGTCACAAAAACTCGATATCGATGACACCGCCAAGTATGCTTATTTTACGGGTGGCGTTACGGCAAAACAGGGCGAAAGTCAGCTCAACTCAAGCACGTTGCATGTGACGTATGAAGGCAAGACACCCGCCTTACCAGGGCAACCGACACTTGTTGCCGCTGCACCCGCTGAGCAAGCGCAATCGCGGGTATCAAAGTTGCTTGCCAATGGGCAAGTGGTGATCACCTCTGGTGTTGACCGGCGCGTGACGGCCGAGACAGTCGAGTTCGATGTGCCAGCTGATACGGCGTTGTTCACTGGACCAGTGGTTGAGATTCAACAGGGCAGGAATCGCCTTCTTGGGCGGCGACTTTCCGTCAATAGGAAAGCTGGGACGAGCCGACTCGACTCGCCGGCGGAGGGCCGGACCCCGGCAGGGCGCATCCAGACGACGTTCTATCAAAGCGATGCAAAAGTTGGAGTTGCGGTCGCCAAACCGAAATCGCCGGCGCCCACCGAGAACGGCGCCTCAGCCCTGTTCAATGTGAAGACTGATCCCAGTGCACCGATGGACGTAGAAGCCGCGACTTTGGACGTCAACGATCCACAGAAGCAGGCGATTTACCGTGGCGATGTTCGCGCGCAACAAGGTGACTTTACGATTAAAGCTGCTGAAGTGATTGCCACCTATACGGGGGAGACTGGGCTGCTGGCCGCGCCTGATGGGGGGCAGGCCACGGTCAAGGGCCAGCCACAAGGCGCACAGATATCTAAGATCGAAGCCAAGACCAAGGTCATCATCACCACCAAGGCCGGAGAAGAAGCGACCGGCGAGTGGGCCATCTATGACGTCAAAGCCAGCAGCATTCTGATGGGCGGCGGGGTTTTCCTCCAGCAAGGAACAACGAAGCTGCGTGGCTCGACGCTGCGGATGAATACCCTGACCGGCGAAGTGACCGTTGCCAATGAACCCGGCACCCCAACAGTTGGCGCCGCTTTGGTGCCGTTCCAACAGCCTAAGTCAGCGCCCGGCCCCGACGGCCTGCCCGGCGTTATGCCAGCACAACCTGCGCCAAAGGCCCCGGGAAGCGTAGCCGACTGTCCGCCAGGACGCATGTGCATTGAATTGTTCCCGAAAGACGCGAAAAAGGCCCAAGCTGACCGTAAGCAAAAAGAACTCGTGAAACCTGCCGTCCCTGTGCCTCAAAGCTGGCAACCACTATCAAGCCCGAGCCCGGTTTACCGAGCTCCATAAGCATGCTGTCCGAGACCGTTATGGCCCTGTTTTCGTTTGGATCGAAGAAGAAAACTGGCAAGGCTCGGATGCCGCCTGAGCCGGCGCTGACTTATGCTTACGAGGGTGAACAACCAGCCTTTGATGAGCGCAACGCCGCCTATGAAGAAGCCAATGGCTATACTGGGCGGCAAAGCCAATACTTCGATCCGCAACTGGTTGAGCCACCGCGGTACTCGGCCCAGGTTGAAAATGCCGAGCCGGAAACCGGTGAAGGCCTTTTGACAGCTCACAATGTCCAAAAAAGCTACAAAGGCCGCAAGGTGGTGAAAGGCGTTAGCCTTGCGGTTGGGCGCGGCGAGTCGGTTGGATTGCTGGGGCCGAACGGGGCTGGCAAGACCACGTCCTTTTACATGATCACAGGCCTTGTCGGCGCCGACGCGGGCACAGTCACGATTGATGGCCGCGATGTTACGCGCTTGCCGATGTATCGTCGTGCACGCCTCGGCATTGGCTATCTGCCACAGGAGGCTTCGATCTTCCGCGGGTTGTCGGTCGAACAGAACATCATGGCCGTGCTCGAGTTGGTCGAACCCAAGAAAAAGGTGCGGCAGCAGCGGCTCGATCAATTGCTCGAAGAGTTCAAGATCACGCGCCTGCGCAAATCCCCGTCGATTGCGCTTTCTGGTGGTGAAAGGCGCCGCTGCGAAATCGCGCGTGCTTTGGCGAGCAATCCCTCGTTCATCCTTCTGGACGAGCCCTTTGCAGGCATCGACCCGCTTGCGGTCGGCGATATTCAAGATCTTGTGCGGCATTTGACGCGGCGAAACATCGGCGTCTTGATCACGGACCATAACGTGCGTGAAACGTTAAGCCTCGTGGACCGGGCCTATGTCATTGCCGACGGCCAAGTGTTGACGCATGGTACGCCGCAAGAGGTGGTTCAAAATGAGGATGTGCGACGGGTTTATCTTGGCAACATGTTTGGTTGAACCGTGATTGGACATTGCTTAACATCTTGCAAACAATAAACAATGATTGCAGGACGCAGCTCGAAACGTGGCATGATCGGTTAAAGGGCTGAAAGTATAACGGTCGCCGTAACCCGCGTACATTTGATCGGTTCGGCATGGCACTCTCAACACGCTTGGAGCTCCGGCAAGGCCAGCAACTGGTGATGACACCCCAGTTGCAGCAGGCCATTAAGCTGTTGCAGCTTTCAAATATGGAACTGAGCCAGTACGTGGAAACGGAGCTGGAACGGAACCCATTGCTTGAACGTGAGGATGGTGCGGAAGTGCCTGTCATTGTCGCATCTGAAGCGGTCACTGCGCAGGCCAACGGTGATGTGGACTACGAGCCGCCGGTTCTCGACCTGTCGAAGCCGGCCAGTGAAAGTGCTGCCTCCACATTCGATACAGACCACGACAATGTCTACCCAGACGATACGCGCACAGATATGATGCGTGATGCAGCATCTTCGGGGTGGGAGAACGTGCGCCAGTCCACCAGCTCCAGCAGTATGGGCGGTGGTGAGGATAATAATCTTGAGGCTTACGTCTCGGCCGACGTGTCACTGAAAGACCATTTGACGGAGCAGATGAACGTCACGCTCCGCGACCGGACCGAACGCATCGTCGGCCAGCATCTCGTCGATATGATCGATGAAGCTGGCTACCTGCATGGCGATGTCGACACATTGGCTGGGAAGCTTGGTGTGCCAGAAGCGATGATCAAGCATGTGCTCAGCGTCGTGCAAACTTTTGATCCGACGGGTGTCGGCGCACGATCGCTCGCAGAATGCTTGGCATTGCAACTCAAGGAGCAGGATCGCTTTGACCCGCTGATGCAAGCCTTGGTCGACAATCTCGGGCTGCTTGCCAGCCACAATTTAACGGCCTTGCGCCGTGCCGTTGGTGTCGATGCGGATGACCTGACCGAGATGATTCAAGAGCTCAGGGAACTCAACCCGAAGCCAGGCCTAAAGTTCGGCAGCGTACAGATGCAGCCGGTCTTGCCGGATGTGCAGGTCCGCGCGGCGCGCGATGGCAGCTGGATTGTTGAACTCAACAACGAGACGCTACCGCGCGTTCTGGTCAATCGCAGTTACTACACCTTGGTTTCGCGAACAGCGAACAACGAGCGGGACAAAGGTTACCTGACCGAATGCCTCGCCAGCGCCAATTGGCTGGTCAAGAGCCTCGATCAGCGCGCGCGGACGATCCTGCGTGTGGCTGAAGAAATTGTACGTCAGCAGGACGGCTTTCTGGCTCATGGGGTGCAGCACATGCGGCCGCTCAATCTCAAAACCGTGGCCGAGAAAATCGGCATGCACGAATCAACCGTGTCGCGCGTTACGTCAAACAAGTACATGGCAACGCCGCGCGGGATCTATGAGTTGAAGTTTTTCTTCACGTCCTCGATCAATGCTGAGGGCGATGGCGAAGCTTATTCCTCCGAAGCCGTGCGCCATCGGATCAAGACGCTGATCGATGCTGAAAACCCGGCTGACATCCTCTCCGATGACAAGCTCGTGGAAAAGTTGCGGGCCGAGGGTATCGATATTGCTCGTCGCACGGTCGCAAAGTATCGGGAAGGCATGCGGCTCGCGTCATCGGTGCAGCGCCGCCGCGAAAAGCAAATGTCAGCCAAACTCGTGCGACGGGTGGCTGCGGAGTAGGCATTGTCGTGATCGACGCAAAGGGATAGCCGATATGCGCTTCTGGGTGTTTTCAGACTTACATCTGGACGTCAATGCCGCTTTCCCGTTTGGGCTGCCAAAGCCTTGGCCTGAGCACGATGCCGTTATCATCGCTGGAGATTTATGCGAGGGCTTGGCGCGCGGCGTGCAATGGATTGCCGAGACTGGTCTCAGTGCAAAACCGGTGATTTATGTTGGCGGCAATCACGAATTTTACGGCCATGACCGCATTGCCGATCTGTCTGATGGCCGGGCAGCGGCAGCCCAACACACCAATATCCACCTCCTTGAACGCGATCGCATCACCATTGCGGACGTGACTATTCTCGGCTGCACGCTGTGGACGGATTACGAACTCTACGGGACACCCGAGGCCAGCATGGCCATGGCCGAGCGACTGATGAATGATCATCAGATGATTGCCTTCGGCCGGCTCAAATGGTCTGCCGTGGCGGCGCGCGACGAGCACCGAGCCAGTGCTGCGTGGCTTGCCAAAAAACTGAGGCTTGCCAAGGATCGCGCAAAGACGGTCGTGGTCAGCCATCATGCGCCGTCGCCAAAGAGCTCTTCGTCGCGGTTTTTCGGCCACTCGTTGTCCGCCGCTTTTGCCAGCGACTTATCGCCCCTTCTCGCACAGGCTGGTCTCTGGGTTCACGGCCATACGCATCTGGCCGTCGACTACGTTCACGAGGGTTGTCGCATCGTCAATAATCCGCGCGGCTACGTCCGCCACGAAATGACCAACTTCCAAGATACCCTTGTGGTCGAGATTTAGCCGTCGTCGAAACATCTCTGCTTGCTCTGCGTGTTGCGCTCGGCGACAAATGTCGACAGCTGCAGCGACACGCGAAACAACAATGACCCAGAAGCCGAATTTTCTCTTTATCATGGCCGATCAACTGCGCTGGGATTATCTCGGCTGCTCGGGCCATCCGCATATACGGACACCAAACATTGATCGGCTGGCGCGGCGCGGTGTCCGCTTTGAGCGGTGTTTTATCCAGTCGCCGGTATGTGGCGGCTCGCGCATGTCCTTCTACTCCGGCCGCTACAACATCACGCACGGCGCGACGTACAACAACTTTCCGCTGCGCATCGACGAGTTAACGCTTGGCGATTACCTGCGCCCTCTCGGCTACCGTACCGTGCTGGTCGGCAAGACGCACTTTAAGCCAGACGTCGAGAGTATGGCTCGGCTGGGGATCGATCAGGGAACCAATCCCGGTTTGCCTTATTGGCAGTGTGGATTTGAGCCCTACGAACGCGATGATGGGCTCCATCCAGAAGAGTACGGAGAGGGCAATCTTGCCTACAATCTCTGGCTCAATCAGAAGGGGTACGATGGCGCCAACCCTTGGCATTCGTGGGCAAATTCAGTCGACGGCGAGACTGGTGAAATCCTTTCGGGCTGGTCGATGCGCAACGCCCGCAAACCGGCGCGAGTCAAGGAGGAGCATTCTGAAACCGCATATATGACAGATCGCGCCATGGATTTCCTGGACCGCCACAATGCAGCTCATTCGGGACAGCCGTGGTGCTTGCATCTCTCTTACATCAAGCCGCACTGGCCCTATATTGCGCCGGCACCGTACAATGACATGTACGGACCCGAGCACGTCATACCCGCCAACCGAAGTGACAGCGAGCGCGAGGCACCACATGCGGTGATAGGCGCATTCATGCAGCATGGCGAGAGCGTACAATTTTCGCGCCAGGAGGTCCGTGAAACCGTCATACCGACTTACATGGGATTGATCTCACAGTTCGACCACCATATCGGCCGAGTCTTCACGCATCTCGAAAAGATAGGCCAAGCCGACAACACAATCATTGTCGTCACTTCCGATCATGGTGACTATCTCGGTGATCACTGGCTCGGCGAAAAAGACCTGTTCCACGAGGAAATTGTCCGCATTCCCATGATCGTCATGGACCCGCGCCCTCAAGCCAACGCGACGCGCGGCAGTACAACCAAGGCCTTTATGGAGGCAATCGATCTCGTCCCTTCGTTGCTCGACTTGGCCGGTGGCGCTGCCGCTTCGCACCGGCTTGAAGGCGCGTCAGTCGTCCCGCTGATCCACGCCTCGAAGCCTGATTGGAAACCTGACAATTGGCGCGAAGCCGTATTCTGTGATTCCGACTTTGCTTTGCGCATCGCTCGAAAAACGCTGGGGCTCGCCGAGGATCAAGCGCGGGGCTTCATGGTCCGGACCAAGCGCTGGAAGTACATCTACTACGAACGCTTTCCGGCGCAGCTGTTTGATCTGGTCGCTGATCCGCAGGAATTGTTGGATTTGGGTCAGTCCGCCAAGCACGAAGCCGTGCGTGCCGAAATGCAGGGGCGCATGTTCGACTGGCTGCGGACTCGAAAGACGCGCACGACCGTGACCCACGAATACATCGCGCGCGTCACCGGCAAAGCCAAGGAGCGTGGCATCCGTTTCGGGGAGTGGTGATGAGCTTTGCCTTCAGCCGCCCGGGTTTGCGCAAGGGCGGCCTCATGTTGACCGTGCTTTGAACTTTAGGCGGCAACTGCAGGCTTGGCTCCACGTAGCCGCAGCAGCATGACGGCCCAAAGTAAAATGGGCGAGATCCCGAGTACGGCTGCAATCGGGCGGGTGAGGAAGCCGATCAGATTGTCGACAGACTTGATCATTGAGGTCATGAAGTTTTGCCCGAACATTTCACCAAGCACCAGGCCGAGGATGATCGGCGCTACCGGGACGCCATTTTCCTCTAAGATCCAGCCAATGATGCCCATGATCAGCATGATCAACACGCCATACATCGAGTTGGTCATGGCATAACGACCGACAACGCAGAACAGTAGAATAATTGGCAGCAAAATGTTCTTGGGCGTACGCAGGATCTGCTTGGAACTCTTCGCAGGGCCCGCACCATTCGACGGCACGGCATCAAAGACAAGCAGACTGGCGACGGTGGGTATCTGGTCAGAGTCTGAATCTGCCAAGAGTCTGTGTCTGAGTTGCGGTCAGGCAATTGCGCAGCTAGTTTGGTCGGGTGAAATCCGCTCCAGTGAAAGTCCGCTATGGCCCGCAGTCCAACGAAACCTATTTCAACAATTGACACGATGCTGCACCCGCTTGATCCACTCAGTGTCGCTGAGATCACGCTCGCATGTGAGTTGTTGAAGACTGAGGAAAAGCTGCCGACCTCCACCCGCTTTGGGTTTGTGCAACTGGATGAGCCGGCCAAGGCTGACGTTCTGACATGGAAACCCGGCAAAGCCCTTGCCCGCCGGGCGGCGGCCAGCGTCTTTGACAGCAAAACCGGCGTCGTTCACATCGGCGTCGTCGATCTCGACAAAAAGACCGTGACGTCTTGGATTGAACATAAGGCCAAGGAGTACCCCTACGGTCAGCCGCCGGTCATTATCGAAGAGTTCTACAAGGTCGGCGACATCGTCAAAAAGGATAAAGCATGGATCAGGGCCATGAAGAGGCGCGGCCTCAGCACTAAAGATATTGAGCTTGTTCAAGTCGACCCATTTTCGGCCGGTTACTTTGATCGTGAAGTCGAGAAGGGGCGCCGCCTTGTCAGCGCGGTCAGCTATTATCGCGCTGACATCAAGGACAACGGTTACGCCCACCCCATCGAAGGTGTTGTGGCATTGGTGGATCTGATCGAAGGGAAAGTTGTCGATCTGGTTGACGAGACAGTCATCATCCCGATCCCGAAGGGCAAACGGAACTACAACCGCGAGGCTTATCCGAACACGCGCAAGGACATTAAGCCACTCGATATCGTGCAATCCGAGGGACCCGGGTTCAAGGTTGAGGGTTGGCATGTCGACTGGCAGCGATGGTCGTTCCGCATTGGCTTTTCGGCACGCGAGGGGCTCGTGCTCAATCAAATTGGCTATCATGACGGCAACACGTTGCGGCCGATCATCTACCGTGCATCGATCACTGAAATGGTCGTGCCGTACGCAGATCCGACCGCGAATCACTATTGGAAGAGTGCTTTTGATGCCGGCGAGTATGGCTTGGGAAAACTGGCCAACGCGCTTGAACTCGGTTGCGATTGTCTCGGGCATATTCACTATTTTGACGTCCCCGTCGCCGATGACAACGGCGTGCCGAGCCAGATGAAAAATGCGATCTGCATGCACGAGGAGGACTTCGGCATTCTGTGGAAGCATTACGAATTCCGCAACGACACGTTCGAGGTTCGCCGCTCGCGCCGGCTGGTGGTTTCATCGTTCGCAACGGTCGGCAATTACGACTACGGCTTCTTCTGGTATCTCTACCAGGATGGCACGATCCAACATGAGGTGAAGCTGACGGGCATTATCCAGACGGCAGCCGTGATGCCCGGCCAAGCCTATCAGTGGGGCGGTATGGTGGCCGAGGATCTCGGCGGTCCGACGCACCAGCACTTCTTCAATGCTCGCCTGGACATGATGGTCGACGGTGACAAGAACTCAGTGACCGAGCATGAATTTGTGCCGCGCCCGTGGGGGAAGGATAATCCCCATGGCAATGTTTTTGACACGACGTCACGTGTCCTTGCGCGTGAGCGAGACGCGGCCCGCGAGGCAGATGGGCGGACCGGGCGGTATTGGAAAATCGTCAACCCGAATGTCAAGAACAGCGTTGGCAAACCGACTGGCTATAAACTCGTGGTGCATGCGTCCCCGTTAATGCTGGCGCAGGAGGGTTGCACGATGCGGTCCAGAGGTGAGTTCGCGACCAAGCATCTATGGGTGACCAAGTACAATCCGGCGGAACGCTATGCCAGCGGTGATTTCCCCAATCAGCATGCCGGAGGTGATGGCTTGCCGAAGTACATCGCGCAAAACCGCTCAATCGAGAACGAAGACATCGTTGTCTGGCATACCTTTGGGCATACGCACGTCTGTAAGCCTGAAGATTTTCCAATTATGCCGGTCGAGTACGCGGGCTTTACGTTAAAGCCGAATGGCTTCTTTACGGAAAATCCCGCCATGGATCTGCCGCCGGATAAAAACGCGGCGAGCAAGACCGGTGAAGGCGGCGGTGGCGGCTCGTGTTGCGATTAAACCAATCCGCTGCGCTCATGCGATAAACGGCTTGAGTGCAACGCCGGCATCCTCCAGTGTTTTCCGAACACACTGGGCCATAGCGACGGCCGTGGGAGTGTCGCCGTGCACGCAAATGGTGTCGATTGCGACCGGCAGTCGTACGCCATTGACGGTGGTGATGACGCGGTCATCAAGTGTTTGCAGCACCCGTTTGGCGGCATATTCGGCGTCGTGGATGACGGCGCCTGGTTGTTTTCTCGACGTCAGCTGGCCATTGTCGTCGTAGGTGCGATCGGCGAAGAACTCTCGCACCTGCTTGAGGCCCAACTTGTCGGCCGCGCGCTCAGTATTCCGGCCAGGCATACTGACGACGATGAGCGAAGCATCGACAGCCTTGATGGCGCGACCAATGGCCATGGCGAAATCGTCTTCCTCATTG
>JAYSUN010000699.1:0-7312 GCA_043719045.1 Hyphomicrobiaceae bacterium
CCAAGTTGAAACGACACTTCGACCGCATGACCACCTGCCGCGTCGTCCTCGAAGCACCTCAGCGCAACGCCGTCAAAGCCAAGGTTTTCCAGGTCAAAATCGAGATTTCCGCTCCCAACCAGAAACCGATCATCATCAACCATGAGCGAGAGGGTGCGAACGCCAACGAAGATCTCAACCTGACCATTCGCGATGCCTTCGACGCCGCGTTGCGCAAGGTGGACGAGGTCAGTGCCAAGATTGCCAGCCGCACGAAGTCCGAACGTGGCCGGCGCCGTCCGGCGCCCCCGACCACGGCCGACGCGTAAGCTTGTCAGCTGAAGCGTAAGCTCGATCGCCGAAATCAGTTGCCGCGCTGGTCGTGGGTCGCTTAATGCAGCCCAGCCCACGCTCCCGCGGGCAACTGAGATCAAACATGCGTATCGAATATCATCGGACGATGCTCGCAGATCGCGTGCGCAATCAAGCGTTCTACGAGGCCTTGAAGCGCGTCATCGTGCCAGGTCAGTCGCGCGTGGCTGACATCGGCTGCGGTACAGGGTTATTGGGTTTCATGGCGGCGCGGCTTGGAGCCAAGCAGGTGTTCCTGCTGGAGAAATCAGAGATCGTCGAGATCGCCAAGAAGCTGGCTAAACATAATAAAATCAGGAATATCGAGATCGTGCCGGCGCACTCGCGCGATGTCGAGCCACCCGAGCGGGTGGATATCGTGGTGTCGGAAACGCTTGGCAACTATGCGTTTGAAGAGAACCTCATCGAGACGCTGAGTGACGCGCGCGACCGCTATCTGGAGCCGGATGGGATTCTCATCCCCGGTGCCGTTCAGCAGTTTGTCACGCCAGTGACTGCAGAGACGTATTACCGTGATCTGACCATCTGGGATGACGTCGGTTTCGGTCTCGATTTCGCGCCGGCCAAATGCATGGGCTTCAACAATTTGTATGTCCGGACATTCGCGCCTGCAGACTTGCTGGACAGCGGCACGCGGGCGGCGAATTGGGACAATGTCACGTTCATGAAGGCTGCGACCCGGACCACACGTTCCGGTGATGTCGCCTTTCCGATGAAAAAGGCCACCACGATCTATGGTCTGGCCCTATGGTGGACGGCCGATCTGGTGGATGGGATCTCAATTGCGACCGGACCTGCCGATCCGAAAACGCACTGGGAGCAACTGTATCTGCCAGTGTTGGAGCCGATGGTGATCAAAGCGGGCGAAAGCCTGCGCGTGCGGTTGCGCTCAACCACATCATATGCGGACGGCACCAACGTGACCTGGACGCTGACAGTGCAGGACGCCAAAGGCAAGGAAACCGGTAAACAGGCGCTGGATCTGAACAAGGGCTTCCTGCCTTGAGGGTCGGGCAAAGAGGCCGCGGGGTTGATGCCAGCGGCGGATCAGGCCATAGCACCAAAAAGCTCACGTGCCAGGGAGACCTCGTCATGCATGCCACCCTTGCCGCCCAGCCGGTCTCACGCATGTTTGTGGCACTCGATGTGCCCGATGTTGCCAAGGCCCGAGCGCTGGTCGCGACCCTCGGTGACTCAGCTACGTGCTACAAAATCGGCCTGGAACTACTGTTTGGCGGCGGCATTGAGTTTGCGCAGGGCCTTAAGGGGGCCGGCAAGCAGATTTTCCTGGATATGAAGCTGTTGGATATTCCCAACACAGTTGAAAAAGCGGTGGCCAATATTGCGGGCCTCGGCGTCGATTATGTGACCGTGCACGCGACCGATACCAAGACCATGGCGGCAGCTGTGAGAGGGCGCGGTCAGAGCCAGTTGAAGTTGCTGGGCGTGACGGTGTTGACCAGCCTGGATATGGCAGACCTCAGAGAACAGGGGGTCACCCGTCTGTCACCTGCTGATCTCGTCATGCAGCGCGCGCTATTGGCTAAAGCTGCAGGCTTTGATGGGGTGGTCTCGTCGGGGCAGGAGGCTCAAGCCGTTCGCGCGGCTGTAGGTTCAGCTTTTTTAATTGTAACGCCCGGAATCCGCCTGGTGGACGGACCAGATGGCGATCAGGCCCGGGTCATGACACCGGAACGCGCCATTGCTGCCGGTGCCTCCCACCTTGTTGTCGGGCGTCCCATCACAGAAGCTGTTGACCCCGCCGCTGCAGCGCGGCACATCGTTGAGCGTATCGCCGGAGCTTGAACGGCGACCATTGAAACCTGGAGTCTGTCGGATGCCCAAAGGTTATGTCATCGCGCGCGCCGTCGTCACCAATGCCACGCAATGGGCGGTTTATGCAGCGGCTGCCGGCGAGGCGATCAAGAAGTACGGTGGTCGGCCACTGGCGCGCGGTGGTCAGATGACGGTCGCCGAAGGTGAAGGCCGCGCGCGCAATGTGGTCATCGAGTTCGAGAGCTATGATCAGGCGAAGGCCTATGCGTTCTCGACGGAGTACGCCGCCGCGCGCAAGCTGCGCGAGGGTGCGGGTTACACCGACCTGATCTGTGTCGAAGGTGCGTAACGGCTGGCCGCTCGATGTCCGGCTGTGGTGCGTGCAAAGCCAATCAAAAACGCAGATCAGCCGGCGTGCTTGGCTAGGAATGGCAGCACCGTGGCGTGGAAGGCTGCGGGATCTTCGCAGGCCAACATATGCGAGACGCCGGGCAAAATCACGAGTTCCGAGCCGGGAATGGCTTTGTGAATGGCCTCGGACGCGGCTACAGGCGTCGCTGGATCCAGGGCGCCAACGACGACGCGCACGGGCAATTTGATGGCGCCCAGTTGGCTGGTCACATCGAGATGTTCGATGGCGTTACACCAACCCGCATAACCCTCGACCGGCGTGGTTTCGATCATGCGGGAGAAGCGCTCCAGAAGCGCTGGATTGTTGGCTTTGGTGGTTTCGGCGACCCAGCGAGCCAGCGCCGGTTCGACTTGCGACGGCATGCCTTTTTCGCGCGCAACGATCACGCGGTCATGCCAGAGTGACTTAAATTCCGGTGCGACACGGCTGCTCGATGAGACGATCATCAAGCTGTTGAAGCGACCGGGATGGCGTAAACCCAGGAACTGGCCGACCATGCCGCCCATGGACAGGCCGATGAAGGCTGCGCGGTGGATGCCGGTGTGATCCATCAAGGCTGTGACATCGTCGGCCAAGGTGTCGAAACTGTAACGGCCGACCGGTGCGTCACTCTTGCCGTGGCCACGGGCATCAAAGCGCAGCACTCGATATTTCGGCACCAGGGCGGCGGTCAGTTCGTCCCAATACGTCAGGTTCGTTGCCAGCGGGTGGTGCAGCACGACCGCAGGCGCATCGGCCTTGCCTTCGCTGGCATAGCCCAGATTGATCCCGTTGATTTGGGCAGTGGCGGGGGCAGGCTTCATGGTCGCAGACATGGGCGTCGCTCCGGAACGCATTGGGCTGACCCAGTGTCGCATGCGACTGCACATGGAGGCAAACGCCAGGTTGCAGCTAGGGGGTCTCTATGGGCTCCTGATATCGGCCTGCAGGCCCTCGCCTGGTTGTCGGCGAGTGGGAGACCTCAGGGACGGGCCGCTAGGTTTCACACCCAACGACTGCCGAGCGGCAGTACGTCCGACATTCACCATAAACACAAGCAAAGGTAGATTTTCCCGTCAAGCGTGTTATGGTCTCTTGGCACTGAGACGACGACGTGGCGCGCCCATCGAGGCTGCTGACCGTTGTTGCCGCGGTGTGACGGTGGACCAACATCCAGCGTCGGCTCTTTGACAAGTGAAGACTAACACTAGGCGACCGCCGCATTCGCGGCCGGCGATCACCGATCGGCGAGCCGGGGCTTGCAGTTTGGTGCCGCCTCGCTCGGAAAGCAAACGGTCAGGACGTCTGCAGAACGATCGAGGTTGATCCGCCAAGAGACGACGGCGCGGTCACTCCCCTTTGCCCTTCGCAACGGGGAGAGGGTTGGGGTGAGGAGCTGCCACGAGTCCAATGCTCGCCAAGCGTGTCCGCTTATGCTTTGATCTCGTCTGAAGTGATTTAGAAAAGAACGAAAGCAGAGTGGGCCACGTGCTGACGTCCAGAGATACGGATCATCAGACAGCGTGTGCTTTTTATGCGTTGAATTGCAAAAACACATCCCATGTGCGTCGCGCGAAGCCCGTGCTGATCAACCTGCGGCGCAGCAGTTGCTGCAAAAAAGAGCCTAGCCACGCACAAGAGAATGGGCTTCACTCGGCAATACCGCGCAATCGGGGAGGTCGGCATGTCGAGAGTTATGGTACCGGCGGATCGTCGCCAGGGCCGTGTCGAGGCGGCCTGGACCGTCATTTTTTTCCTTGTGCTGTTCCATATGCTCACAGCCGGGAGCGCCATTGCTCAAAAGGCCTCGTCCAGTCGAGACGACGCGTGGCGGCAAGCCAATGAACTCCACAAACAAGGTGACGCCGATGTCGTGCGCGGCGACACCGGAGCCGCCCTGACTAAATACCGAGCAGCGTTCGATACCTTCAAACGGCTTTCTGGAAACGAGCCGGGCAATAGTGCTCTCCAAGCGAACCTCTCCGTCTCGCACGACGGGATCGGCGGTATTCAGCAGGCCCAGGGCGATCTCGGCGCGGCGCTGGTGAGCTACAAGGCCTCCCACACCATCAGAGAGCGGCTGGCCGCCTCCGACCCCAAGAACGCCGGCTGGCAGCGCGACCTCTCCGTCTCGCACGACAGGATCGGCGACATTCAGGAGGCGCAGGGCGATCTCGGCGCGGCGCTGGTGAGCTACAAGGCCGCCATCAAGGCCGATCCGAAATACGACAAAGCCTACAAGAGTCGAGGCGCTGCCTACACCACCAAGGGCGATTTCGATCTCGCCATCGCCGACTACACGAAGGCGATCGAACTCGATCCCAAAGACGCCAGCTATTTCAGCGGTCGCGGCACGGCCTTCGAGAACAAAGGCGACTTCGATCGCGCGATCGCCGATGCGGTGAAGGCGGTCGAGCTTGCGCCGAAGAGTGCAAGATACGTCCGTAGTCTTGGCGTGGCACGGTTCAACAAAGGCGCGTTCAAGGAGGCAGCGGCCGACCTGCTGCGCTCGCTTGAACTCAACGATGACAGTTATGCCATGCTGTTCCGCTACCTCGCGCGTCAACGCGCCAGCGAAACGGCGGCTGCGGAACTCGAAGCCAACGCGGGCCGGTTGAAAGACAAGAAATGGCCCTATGCCGTGATCGAGCTGTACCTCGGCAAGCGGTCTCCCGAAGCCACGCTCGATGCAGCGGGCAAGCTCGACGAGAAGTGCGAGGCGCAGTTCTACATCGGCCAATGGCACATTCTGCAAGGCGATCGGGCGGCAGCCGCTGCACCCTTGAAGGCGGCCGTCGACACGTGCCCGAAGGGCTTCATCGAATATGTGGGGGCCGTCGTGGAGCTGAAGCGATTGAAGCCGTAGCTTGCAAGGGGCGGGTCACAAGTTCGGTTACCGAGTTGTCGGCGTGACCAACGCTCGCGCTAGACACCCAATGTGTTGCCGACGGTCTACGCGCGTTGCAGATCGGCAACTTCGTCCGGTTGGGGTCACAAGCGACAAGTATTCTCGTGCCCGCAGATGACAATGCACGGCAGCTTATCCATCAACATCGCGCGCACGCAAGAAGGTTTCCGACTCCTGGCTCGGTCCCACTTTGTTCACTTCCTCTCCAACGCATGGCAGCGATGGCGCGCGACCCAACCGCCACCCGAGCGCCGCAGCGCAGATATGCGGAATGTCACCGTTTCGGACAGCTTGTCGCACTGCACAAAATACGATAATCAACGTGCGTGCAAGGCAGGCCTTTCCCGATCATAGGGCTTTGGTGGCACTGCTGGCAGTGCCCTGCCACGCCTCACCCGCGATGCGGGACGTGGCAATGTGTGTTTGAAAGCCCCGATCCGGCGGGTTTTTGCGCACGCGTCAATGCAAACCCGCGCGCGCTGCCGTCAGGCTGGCGCCTGCGAGCCAAATGATCGAGCGGCCCGGGTCTCGGGCGGAAGGATATGACCTATGAGCGCCACCACGCTAACGCCGGGTGCAACACCCGCTGGCAAAACCGCCACCCTGAAGATCAACGGCAAGGAATTCACCGCACCGGTTCGCTCAGGGACGATCGGCCCGGATGTGGTCGATATCGGCAAAGTCTATGCCAATACTGGGGCTTTCACCTATGACCCTGGCTTCACGTCGACGGCGAACTGCTCGTCGAAGATCACCTACATCGATGGTGATCAAGGCGTGCTGCTGTATCGCGGCTACCCGATCGAGCAACTGGCCGAGAAATCGAGCCACCTTGAAGTCTGTTACCTGCTCTTGAACGGAGAGCTGCCGACACCAAAGCAATTGGCGGATTTCAATGGCATCATCACCCGCCACACGATGGTGCATGAACAGATGTCACGCTTCTTTTCGGGCTTCCGCCGCGATGCGCACCCGATGGCGATCATGTGCGGATCGGTCGGTGCGCTGTCGGCTTTTTATCACGACAGCACCGACATCAACGACCATCAGCAGCGCGTGATTGCCTCGCATCGCATGATCGCGAAGATGCCGACGCTGGCGGCCATGGCGTTCAAGTATTCGGTTGGCCAGCCGTTCATCTATCCGCAGAACAATCTCGATTACACTGCCAATTTCATGCAGATGTGTTTTGCGGTGCCGTGCGAGCCCTATGAGGTTGATCCGGTGTTGGCGCGGGCGCTGGATCGGATTTTCATCCTGCATGCCGACCACGAGCAAAACGCGTCGACGTCGACGGTTCGTCTGGCGGGATCATCGGGTGCCAATCCGTTTGCCTGCATCGCGGCTGGGATTGCTTGTCTGTGGGGTCCGGCACATGGCGGGGCCAACGAAGCTGCGCTCAAGATGCTGACCGAGATCGGTGACAAGAAAAACATCCCGGCGTTTGTGGCACGCGCCAAGGACAAGAATTCCGGCCAGCGCCTGATGGGCTTCGGCCATCGCGTGTACAAGAACTATGACCCGCGCGCGAAGGTGATGCAGAAAACCTGCCACGAGGTGCTCGCCAAACTCGGGATCAACGATCCGTTGCTCGAAGTTGCCATGGAGCTCGAGCACATCGCGCTCAATGACCCCTATTTCATCGAGAAGAAGCTGTATCCGAACGTCGATTTCTATTCGGGTATCGTGTTGCGCGCCATGGGTTTCCCGACGTCGATGTTCACGGTGCTGTTTGCCGTGGCACGGACGGTCGGCTGGATCGCCCAGTGGAAGGAAATGATCGAGGATCCCGAGCAGAAGATCGGCCGGCCGCGGCAGCTGTATATCGGTGCCGATAAGCGGGACTACATGGAAATCGGCAAACGGGTTTGAGTGGGCTGGTTTTG
>JAYSUN010000700.1:0-2637 GCA_043719045.1 Hyphomicrobiaceae bacterium
CATGAGGCCGAGGGTCTGCACGGCTCGACCGTGCTATCGACACGGACGTCGTGCACGGCAGTTCAGTTCGCGCATGAAAGCAGACCAGAAGTCGAAACCTTGGGAAGTTGTCGCGACGATGCAAATCGAAGCTCGTCTGATGGAGAGCTTTGCGAAGCTCGATCTCAACGCCTGGAAGTCAATCTATGGCGATGCTCCAGAGGGGTTCGAATACTTTCTGGCCTGCGAGAACGCCACGCCGCCATCGTTTAAACTGTCGGCAATTGCTGCGTTTGCAGATGCGAAACCGTTGGCAGGCGCACCGATCTTCAAAACCGCGATCAGCCTTGATCTAGTACTTGATGGCGTGGCGCGATCGTTGGTCCGGGGGCTGGGCAAGATCTTACCCGCTATGTCGGTTGTGCCCATCTTCGGAATCGGAACCCCGTATTCACACGACTCAAACCTGACCTTTTCACCACGTCTCGACGCACAAGAACGGCTTGAGTTGCTGGCCCACCTGTTAGATGCGCTGGAGGCGGAATCGAGCCGGCAGAAGGCCGATATCGTCCTGCTGAAGGACGTCTCGGCCACCATCAAGCTTTTGGCCGACGCTACCCTGCGCAAACGCGGCTATGCGAGAATCACAGCTTTGCCGATTGCCACGCTGCGCATCCCGGCTTCAGAGGAGGCGTACTTCTCAAGCATCTCCGGCAACATGCGCAGCAACATGCGGCGCCGACTTAAGCTCGCGCGAAATCTCCGGGTTGAAATGCGCACATCCTGTGACGGCATTGAAGACGAACTTTTGGAATTGCGTATCAACACGATGCAACGAGCGGCCACGGACTACGACGTCTTCGAGGAGATCTCGCCCGCCTATTTCCGGGAAGTGCTCAGATCGATGGGCGACAATGCCCGCCTGCTGACTTATTGGCTCGATGACGTGCTGCTTGGATTTTCGCTGGTGCTGATCGGGCGTGAGAAGTTGATCCAGACCTATAACGGAATGCGTTATCCGCAAGGCCCGGATAACGGCCTGTTCTATCTAGATTGGATGACGCAAGTTCGCTTGTGCATAGCACAGGGCATCCCGATCATGCAGTCCGGCGTCACGACCTACCTCATCAAAGCGCGCCTTGGGTGCGAGTTTCATCGCAGCCATATCTATGTCCGTCATCACAACTCGGTGATCAATGCAATCATCAGATACGTCAGCCCATTCATCAATCTGGAAAAAAGTGACCCAGGCCTGAAGGAGCTTGGCTCAACGGCGCCGTTTGTGTGAACCCGGGTTGCCGTCGTAGCGAGACAATAATTTCAGACACCGCTGCGCTCCGGCATGGCCGGCATATACTCTTTGACGCCGCCACGTTGGCGCGTCTTCAACCGACCTTTGGCTTCCAGACCAGCAACCGGTTTTCCACTTTCGTGACGACTGCGTCGATGATCAGCACAAAGGCCATCAGGATCACCATACCGGCCATGACGCCGGTGATGTCAAACACGCCTTCGGCCTGGTGAATGAGGTACCCAAGACCGGCTGATGAGCCCAAGTATTCGCCGACGACAGCACCAATGATGGCAAAACCGACTGAGGTGTGGAGCGATGAAAACATCCAGGACAAGGCACTTGGCCAAAAAACGTGCCGAAACAACTGGCGATCATTCATGCCGAGCATGCGGGCATTGGCGAGAATGACGGGATTTACTTCCTTGACACCCTGATACACGTTGAAGAAGACGATAAAGAATACCAGCGTCACGCCGAGCACCACTTTCGACCAGATGCCAAGGCCAAACCACAACAGAAAGATCGGCGCGAGGACGACACGGGGCAGGGCATTGAGCGCCTTGATGTACGGGTCGAACACGGCAGCCAGCAGCGGCCTGCGCGCCAACCAGAAGCCAAGTACGATGCCCAGACCAGAGCCGATCAAAAAAGCCAGGATGCCCTCGAGCAGTGTAATGCCGAGATGCCGCCAGATCTTGCCGGTGTAGAACAGTTCCCAAACCCGTTCGGCCACCTTCAACGGTTGCGAGAAGAAAAACTCGGGCAGAAGGTACCAGGGCTTGACGCCAGCGCCGCCGCCGATGGCAACCGTCGAGCCAAAATGCCAGATGGCAAGACCAACGACGGCGACAAGCGCTTGCAGGAATATGAGACGGAGACGGAGCATGCGCACCTGAAGGACCAGAAACGATCGGCGAAGACTGACCAGGACCGGCAAGCTCATCAGCTGTCAAGTCGCATGCATTCACGTGCTTGAATGACACAGCACCGCGGTCGCACGCCTCTGATGCGCGAAAACTTCAGAATCGGTTAAGTAGTCGATCGATTGCAAGACGATGCCGGTCGATGACTTGGGGCTGCCGCCAATGACACTATTGCGCAAGAGCCTGGATCTGCTGGTCGGGACGCCGTTGCGCTACGTCGCCTATCATGCGGCCAAAACTGCGATGCATCGCAAGTACACGTTCGAACTCGATATCGAACCGCACATTTACATGATCAAACAGGGCGCCGTGGTCGCCGCCAAACATGCCCACCGGGATGATGGACCGCTGCTGATCGTGTTATCCTGGCCCTGGGCGAGATTGCGACCGCTTGTCTATTACAAAGAGTATCACCATTGGTTCCAATGGCCCTTCATGGTC
>JAYSUN010000008.1:0-2491 GCA_043719045.1 Hyphomicrobiaceae bacterium
AGCGCCGAGCGCAAGGCAACCACGCCACGCGTGGCGGCTAACGACGGCCGCAAACTCAAGTCCACGGGACGCACAGCGCAGCTCAACGTGACGATCCGGCCAGAAGTGAAAGAGCTGGCGATCGCTCTGGCAGCTACGCGCGGCTCGACGATGGTTGGCCTGATCGAGGAACTGATCGAGACAGCCGCCGCGATGATCGGAGACTGAAAAATGCCTCTGACCAGACTGTTCGCGGTACTCGCCGGTTTCTTGATTTTGGGCTGCGCCACCTGGGCTGTCATCGACAGCGCCAAACTGACCGGTGCGCACGCGGCGCTGGTCTGTTCGCTGGCCGTTGGCACCTCGGTCGGCGCCTTCGTGATGGCGCGGTCGCATTGGTTGGCGGGTCTGGCGATCGCCCTCGCGGTGGTCTGCGGCGAGGGCTACGGCATGCTGATGACGGCCGAGCGGATTGTTGCCATGCGCGAGGCCGTCCAATCCCCAGCCCGGCAAGTGGCCGAACAGCGGAATAAGGCCAAGGACCGTCTGCAATCTGCTGAGGCGGCCCTTGCAGCCGCGCCGACGACGAGCCCCAGGCTTGAGGCGGCAACTGCAGCCAAGGGCGAAGCGGATCGGGCGGCCATCGCCAAAGCGGCGGAAAAGAGCTGCAGCGAGAATTGCCGCAAGCTGCTGGAAGCGGCTGTTGCCAGCAGCAAAGCCGAGCTGGATGAGGCGCGCCGTGAGATTGTCGGCGAACGGGGGCGGATGGCGGCTGCCGTCGAAACCGAGCGGATAATCCTCGCCGGTTTGCAGATGCCGTCGTCCACGGGAACGGCGCTGGCTGATCGCCTAGGACTGGCTCCTTGGCTCCTCGACCTGATGGCCGCCTGTCTGTTGACGCTCGGCGCCAACGGCCTTGCCGCCGTGCTGATCGCCTGGGGTTCGCATGTGGCGCGCGCAACACCCGTGCTACCGCTCAAGCAATCTGTGCCTAGACTGGCGTCAGAGCCAGCTGCGCGCGCATGGGAGCCAGCCGAGGAGACGCAAGCGCTGAGGATCGAAGCTACACTCGAACCGAGCGAGCAGCCTGTGAACATACCAGCAAACGCGACGATCACGTTCGACCAATCGACACCACAGAAGCAACCGGCAGCGATCGGACCTTCGAACCAAACGGCGGTCGCTCAGCCAGAGCCGACAACGAATGTGACGCCACTGGTGGTTGGATCAATTGCTAGGTTTCTGTTGCAGGGCGTGGCCCCGGCAGAGGGATCACGGGTCGAACTGGTTGAACTGTTTGTCGGCTACCGCCGCTGGTGTCACGTGTCCGGCTTGGCACCGGTCGGGGCAGAGCGGTTTGCCGATCAGTTGTCAGACGTCTGTGCCAAGGCCGGCATCATGACGCGACGGGCACGCGGCAAGGTGTTCGTTGTGGACGTCTCGCTTGCCATCCCCTTAAGCGCCAGCGGGTAGCCTACCGGAACGGTGCGATGGTGCAGCCCAACTGCGATCCGGGTGCGCGCGGAGGAAGAGCCGCTTGGGGTGAAGGGGTAGATCCGTTTGAGCAAGATGCACAAAGTGGCTCTGCAACTTAAAAAGTTTTCTACCGCCGAGCCGAACTTCGCACCGTGCCCGATCCCGTCAAGGCAAACCTCGTTCGGCTCGTGTTCCAGCCTGCGGGCTGTTGATCAAACAGCCAAGTCGTCGTGGGTCGATTCCAACTTGGCGCGGGCGGTCCGGTCGTGGAAATCGCGTCCGAGCTGGCGCAGCTTTTGTTCTTCGGCTGGATCATTGAGGCGATGAATCTGCTCGACGAGCAGGCCCAGCAACGTGAAGCCGTCGACGTGGCGTGCGCCCGCTTTGACGACGATGCCGCCGAGCTGAATCTTGTGCCGGGTGTCGGCTTTACGATCCATTTCGGCCCTGGTCCTGAGCTGGTGCTTCAGGAACCGGCAGCGCCGGATGCTGACCGCCAGCAGCGACGGCCGCGCCTTGCTTGTCGCGGTGAAATCGCACAACGAGGTCACGCATTGCCACCTCCAGCTCTGCCGGCGACATCTCAAGATCCAGTACGCCAGCCTTCTCGCAGATACGCCCGACGCGCTCACGTTCCTTGCGGCTGATTTCATCGATCTGCACTTGCAGCACCGCAAGCTTATCCTGCAGCGCCGCCTGCTTCTGCCGTCCTTTGAGTAGTGACGATCCGGTCATGGGAAGCCCTAAAGAAATTCGCTGTGCTGTCTAAACGCAGACTGTTTTTCAATACACTGATGGTGTAGTGTGTTCGTGATTTGCTTCCTCGCGTCAACGGGAAACTCCGAACAGGCAGTAAGTCAAGAACAGTCACTAGGTGCGCAATTATACATTCAACCTTTGATTGCGTAAAAACAGAAGACACCGAAATGGCCATTCCACACTTCCGGGGAGACTTCGTTGGCGCGGGCAAAAGCCCGCTGTCGTCGGCTGCCTACAACCATCGCACACCGATGACGGATCAGTCGATGAAGACGCG
>JAYSUN010000071.1:0-2304 GCA_043719045.1 Hyphomicrobiaceae bacterium
CAGACGATAGCCACGGGTCAGCGGGCCCGGCTCGGTAAAGGTCAGCGAGGTCATGGCAACCTCACGGCCCTTGTACGGGGCAGCGGTGTAAAAGCCTTCGGCAGTCAACTGCTCGAAGGCGGCTTTGGTGACGGGGATATAGCCGGTGTTGGCCACAAACCACTTTTCCGACTCTGCGGTCGCCAGAAACTTCATGTATTCCGCCGCGCCGCGATATTCGTCCTCGGCCTTGCCCGACAGAACCCACAGCGAGGCGCCACCGACGACCGAATTGTGCCGCGTGCTGCCTGCATAGATCGGCAGCATCGCCACGTCCCATGTCAGACCCTCGACCGCCTTGAGGTGGACCGAGGAATGTGACGCGATGGATCCGAAGTAGAACGCGCAGACGTTCTGGGCAAAGGCGTCCTGCGAGGTGGCACCGGTGGCCGCAACCTTGACCTCGGCCAGACCTTCAGTGATCCAGCGCTGGATGTTTTCCATATGCTTGACGTGCATCGTGGTGTTGTAGGTGAACTGGGTGTCCAGCCCGTCATAGCCGTTGTTGTTCGTGGCAATCCCCAGATTGTGGATGGCCGAGAACTGCTCAAGGTCGATCCAGACCGACGGCTCATAGCCATAGGCGCAGCGCGCCGGATCGGCGGCCTTGACGGCCTTCAACGCGGCTTCGAACTCCTCCCAGGTGGTGGGGGCCGCAACGCCGACCTTGGCCAGATCAGCGACGTTGTAATACATGACGGCGGTCGAGGAGTTGAACGGCATCGAGAACAGCTCGCCCTTGGACGACGAATAGTAGTTCTTGATCCCCGGGAAATAGTTGTCCCAGTCGATGTCGATGCTAAAATCGGCCATCATCTTTTGGACCGGATAAAACTCGCCCGACATCATCAGGTCGGCGGTTCCGGCGTCAAAGGATTGCAGGATGGTCGGGGCCTTGCCCGCGCGGAAGGCGGCGATGGCGGACTGGACGACCAGTTCATAGCCATCATAGCCGGTGCAGGTGATTTCATACTTGTCCTGCGCGGCGTTGAACCGGTTGCAGGTTTCGGCCAGCGTGGCCCCCAGATCGCCGGTCAGGCCATACCAGTAGTCGAACTTGATCTTTTCGGCAGCGGCGGTCGTGGCAAAGCATGCCACGGCCAGCGCGGCAAGCGCCGTGTGGGTCTTGGTCATTTTGATACTCCGGTTGGGACACCCTTTGGCAGGCAGGTGTCAGTGTTGATTAGGCCTGTTCCGTGTCAGTGGATCGTCAGTTGTTTGAAAGTTTGGCAACGGGTGTGTGACGGTCTGGCGATGGCACGCATGGATTGGACAAGGGGTTTAGTCATGCCCAATCAATGCGTTGCCACCTTTCGTCACATCTCGGGGGTGTGGACTGCGATCACGTCATTGCCGTCGATGAAATCCTCGAACAGCACGGTGGTGGTATCCGGCGTGCCCAAGACCACGGCCATCTGGCCCGGCCCGGTCAGGCTGCGAAACGGCGCACCGGGTTGATTGGCGTTGAAGGTCACCGAATAATGGCCGCCCGCCAGCGTGGTGAACGGGATGCCGTGGTGCAGCGCGGTCGAGGTCAGATGGACATGGCCCGCAATCACCTGCCGCACGTCGTCATGCGTCTTCAGCGCCGCGATGAAGGGGGCGTCGTCCAGCAGTTTGATGTTGTCCGCCTCGATGTGCAGGGCGTTGGCGTTGTGGTGCAGCACCACGATCACCGGACGGTCCGCAGCCTCGGCCAGACGGGCGCGCAGCCAGTCCATCTGGCCCTCGGTCAGCACGCCATCGACACGGCCCGGTTCGGAACTGTCCAGCACGATGACGCGGTACCCCTTGGCGTCGATCACATGGTTGACGTTGCCCGTCTCGTCCGCATGGTCGGCACCAAACACCGCCAGATAGGTCGGGCGGTCGTCATGGTTGCCCAAGGTGATATAGGTCGGAATGGTGATCGCCGCCGTGATATCGCGCAACCGCTCATAGGCCTCGGCCTCGCCCTCATCCGCCAGATCGCCGGCGATGATGCAGAAATCGGCATCGGCATAACGGTCGTTCAGGCAGGCCACCGCCTGTTCCAGCCGTGCCGCCGTGTCCAGCGTCATGGATGTCTTGCCATGACCCACCAGATG
This sequence comes from Hyphomicrobiaceae bacterium, assembly GCA_043719045.1. Classification (GTDB taxonomy): domain Bacteria; phylum Pseudomonadota; class Alphaproteobacteria; order Rhizobiales; family Hyphomicrobiaceae; genus JABFRJ01. The sequence continues at coordinate 2,127 of JAYSUN010000071.1, forward strand.
CAGGTCGCTCATCACCACGAATTTCAGGGTCATTGGCCCAACCCCTTTGCCGCCAGATACGCCATTGAGGCCGGGATGCCCGCCTTATCCTCCAATTCCAGTATCAGGCGCGGCTTGACGGTCAATTCGGCCAAGGCGGCAAAGACCGTGGGCCACAGGATATTGCCCTGCCCGATCT
>JAYSUN010000701.1:0-7289 GCA_043719045.1 Hyphomicrobiaceae bacterium
CTGGTGCCGTCAGGCGCCGGTCTTGTCTTGCTTGCGCGTGCCAAAAACGCTTTCCGGTTCGGCATTATTCGGCAGATCACTCGATCGATGCGGCACTCAGCCGCGGGCCGGTTCATCGGCCAGTAAATCAAGACACCCGATCAAGGCCGCTGCATAGGCGTCGCCCTGTTCGTACATCACCCAGTGTCCGGCATCAGGAATGAGGCAGGCGATTAAATTCGGGTGGCTCTGGCGTAGCACCGCAAACCGGCTTTCAACATCGGGAACCGCGGTTTGATCCTTTGCGCCCCAAATGGCGGCGAGGGGCAGATTCACCTGTTGCAGTACCCGTTTGAGTTCGTCCGTCGGCGCAAATGCACGCGAGCGAAACCGAGCTTTGGCAATATTGTCCGCCTGGAGTTGGATCGCGAGATCGTCAATTCGTGCGGCGTCGGCAATCATCAGGGTTGCCAAGTTGGTCCGATGGACATTGGCTCGCTCGGTCGCCGTCATGCGTGAATGTTCTTTGGCAAACTCAACACGGCCATGCGGCAAACCCAATGCGGCCGATCCTGTAATCGTCATTGAGCGCAAACGGTTGCCCAGCATCGCCGCCGCAAACGCGCCGACATGCGCTCCGAATGAAAATGTGACCAGATGCGGTTGCACCTGGGGCACAAACAGCATGCGAACTCCGGCAGCCACGACGCGTCCGCAGCTTTCGGGCGTCAATGGTTCCGGCGGCATTGCGCTGTCGCCCAAACCCGGCATGTCGGCCGCCCAAACTTGAAATCGCGTCGCGAGTGCAGGAATCGTCTTGATCCAGTGTGTCCATGACCCAGATCCACCGTGCAAGAGAATCACGGGCGCACCGATCCCCCACACGCGCCACTGCATGACGCCATCGCCGCAAGGCGTCTCATGACGCGAAGCTTGCAATTCTAGCGCTTTCACGACGGTCGAAGGGTCGAAATGGCTCGTCATGTCGGCGCCTTCGTCCCGCGCAATCGGGCATGCTCTTCGCGGTGCCGCATCGCAACTTCAGTCGCGTTCAGCGCGTCAGTGATCAAGATCACGGACTGAGCCGCTGCCAGTTGAGGATCGCTAGATTTGATGGCTTGGTAGATGCGTCGGTGGTCGGCCAGAGATGCGGTAAATTCCTTTGTGCCGATGACTCGCTTGACGTTTTGTGACCAAAGAATTGTGGTTGCAACGACAGTCTTGAGGCACGCGATAGCGCGGTTCCCGCTCGCCTCGAAAATCCGCTCGTGAAATTCGATGTCGGCCGCAATGGCCTCGGCGGTCATGGGCGGCAATGACTCCATTTTACGCAACGCATTTTCAATGCGGGCCAAATCCATGTTGGTCCGGCGCAGGGCCGCAAGCCGCGTCGCCTCCGGCTCAAGACTCCGCCGTAATTCAAACAAGTCGCGCGCAAATTCGATCGTGGTACCGCCTTGCAAAGACCAGAGTAAGATATCCGGGTCGAGCAAATTCCAATCGCCACGCGGGCGCACGCGTGTGCCGCTTTTCGGCTTGGCTTCAATCAGGCCTTTGGCGGTCAAATACTTGATGGCCTCTCGGTAGGCAGTGCGGGAAATTGGCAAATCAAGGTCGAGGGTAACCTCGTTCGGCAGAACCTCGCCACTGACGTATTGGCCCGTGACAATGCCGATGGCCAGTTTCTCGACGATTTGATTAAACAAACGTTCGGGATTTGCCGGACTGAGGCCGAGCAACTGGATGACAGCTGGGCTTGGTGCGATTGTCATCAACGGTCGACCCTCGCTTTGACTTGCAATGACGGGCTTGCCCAGTCGGAGTGTAAAGTCGGAGTGCTTGACAATGTCGATTATATAGTACGATTATTTGCTTGCAAGGGCATCGTCGCAAGGCCGACTTGTGCGATACCGGGGACCAGGACACGCCGAGAGAGCCGAAAAGAGCTCTGACCAAAAACACCGCCGTCAGACGTCAAAGACAGACGTGATCAACGTCGCTCACCAGGACCTTTAGGGAGGATCCGCATGACGAAACTCACCACAAAAGTTAGTCGCCGCAAGTTTATCAAGACCACAGGCGGTATGGCTGCAATACTGGCAACTGGGCAGGCTCCCGCGTTTGCTCAAGCCACCGAGGTGCACTGGTTGCGCTGGAACGATTTCGTGCCTGCGTGCGACACACTGATCAAGACAAAATTGATCCCTGAGGCTGAAAAAGCGCTCGGCATCAAGGTCAAGTATGAGACCGTCAACGGCAACGATTTGCAGCCGCGCATCACGTCCGGCATTCAGTCAGGCGCGGGTCCTGACATTTTGATGCTCTTCAATAACCATCCGCATCTGTACAAGGCGAGCTTGGTTGATCTGTCGGACGTCGCGGACGAAGTCGGCAAGGATCAAGGCGGCTACTACAAGGTTTCGACCGGCAACTGCTCGTCGGGCGGCAAATTCATGTCGATGCCGGCAGCGATCATCGGCGCCATGACGGTGTACCGCAAATCGATGTTCCCAAATGGTGCACCCAAGACCTGGGAAGAGTACTTCAAGACGGGCAAGGAACTGAAAGCCAAGGGCTTCCCGATCGGCCAATCGTTCGGCCAGTCGTTCGGCGATCCGCCAACCTTCGCCTACCCTTTGTTGTGGGCGCACGGTGGCGCCGAAGTCGACGACAAAGGCAAAGTCGTGATCAATTCAAAAGAGACCATTGAAGCCGTCAAGCTCATGGCCTCGGCTTGGAAAGAGTCCTTTGATGAAGGCGGTCTGGCTTGGGATGATGCCGGCAATAACCGCGCGTTCCTCGCCGGGACCATTTGTTCGACATTGAATGGCGCCTCGATCTATATCGAGTCCAAGCGCAAGCCAGACCAGTACAAGACCGCTGACGGCAAACCGTTGAAAGATGATTGCTTCCACGGTCCGTTGCCAGCCGGTCCGAAGGGTCAGTTCGGCATGCATACGTACACGTCACATGTGGTGCCGTCCTACTCGAAGAACCAGAAGGCGGCAAAAGACCTGCTGCGTTTCTTTCATAAGAAAGAGAACTACGCACAGTGGTTCTCGACCGGCGAAGGTTTCTACACGCCGGGCACAACCGGTTGGGAAACTCACGAAACCTGGACCAAAGATCCAGCGATGGCGCCGTTTGCTGTGGCCGGTAAACTTGGTGCCACTCCGGGCCATCCAGGTGAGCCAAACGCCAAAGCCGCCGAAGTGCTGACCAAGTACTTGATCGGCAATATGTTCGCCGGCGCAATCAAGGGTCAGTCGGCAGAAGACGCCGTCAAGGCCTGCGAAGCACAGCTGAAATCGATCTACGAGGCTTGAGGTTCGCGCCACGTGCCCCCTGCCGCTCATCGTGGCAGGGGTTCACTTCACTAGATTGTAAGCTTGATCCATTCTCGCGAATGGTTGGAGCGCAGCATTGCCTGCACCAGGAATTCAATTCATGGCAACATCAACCGTTTCCGATGCCGATCCCGGCATCATCATCGGCAAACCGAAATGGCGGCCGCTCGAGAGTGAGGGGAATCTCGCGGCACTGATGCTGTTGCCCACGATGGCACTGCTGTTGGCGTTTATCGCCTACCCATTTGCCAAAGGCATCTTATTGGCTGTCACGGACACCCGCGTTGGCATCCCCGGCAAGTTCGTCGGCTTGGACAACTTTGTCCGGTTGTTCAAAGATCCAATCTTTCATGCCGTCGTGTACAATACCTTCCTTTATACTTTCGTGACGACCGTGTTTAAGCTAATCCTCGGCCTCTGGCTCGCGATCCTGCTGAACCGAGACTTCAAATTCAAACGTTTCACGCGGGCCTTCATTCTGCTGCCGTTCATCGTACCAACGGTGCTCGCTTGCTTCGCCTGGAAGTGGATGTTCGACCCGACGTTTGCAGTGCTCAACTGGATGCTCTTCAAATTGGGCGTGGTTGCGTCTGGCGCTGGTGTTAACTGGCTTGGCGACGGCGATCTCGCCATGCTCTCGATCATGATCGTCAATGTGTGGCGCGGCGTCCCGTTCTTTGCCATCTCGTTGATGGCCGGCCTGCAGACCATCAGTCCAGATCTCGGTGAGGCCGCGGCCATTGATGGCGCCAAGCCGCTGCAACGCTTCTGGTACATTACGTGGCCACTGCTGTTGCCCGTCACCATGGTCGTGGTGCTGTTTTCTGTCATCCAGACGTTCGCTGACTTCCAGATCGTGTTCGTGATGACCGGCGGCGGGCCAGCCAACGCGACGCACTTGTTTGCCACCTATGCCTATCAGCTTGGCATCGGGACCGGGTTACTCAGCCAGGGTGCTGCCGTGTCTCTTGCCATGTTCCCGCTGCTATTCGCCATCGTCATCTTCCAACTTCTTTATATTCGACGCGTGGAGACCCGCTGATGATTGAAGGTGCAGCCTGGCGCCGGTGGGTCTTCTTTCGAATCCCGATTGGCATATTCCTGATCTTCCTGTTGTTTCCCTTCTACTGGATGATCATCACGACAGTTCGGCCGGACAACGAACTTTATATCCCCTGGTACCGGGCAAACTATAAGCCCTTCTGGACCTGGAACCCGACGACGGCGCACGTCAAATATCTGTTTGGCGAGACGACGTTCATGCTCTGGCTCTGGAATACGACGTTTATCGCCGTGGTCTCGACCGCAATCTCGCTGGTCTGCGGTGTGCTCGCGGGCTACGCGTTGTCGCGGCTGAATTTTAGGGGCGCAGCGCTCCTCGGGACCGGCATCTTTGTAACCTACCTGGTCCCGCAAACCCTGCTGTTTATTCCGCTCGCCGATATCATCCGCGCCTATAGCTTAGGCGACACGCCATGGTCGCTGATCCTGACCTATCCAACCTTCCTCATTCCGTTTTGTACCTGGTTGATGATGGGCTACTTCAAGGCGATCCCGAAAGAGCTTGAGGAGTGCGCGCGCATCGATGGCGCCTCGCGCTGGCAGGCGATGCTTTACATCATCATTCCAGTGGCAGTGCCGGGCATCTTGTCGGCTATGATCTTTGCCTTCACGCTGAGTTGGAACGAGTTCATCTATGCACTCGTATTCCTGTCGTCGCCCGAACAGAAAACCGTACCCGTCGGCGTCATCTCAGAACTCGTCCGCGGCGACGTGTTTTTCTGGGGCCCGCTGATGGCCGGTGCTTTGCTCGGTTCAATCCCCGTGGCTATCGCCTACTCCTTCTTTGTCGAGCAATACGTCTCGGGCCTGACCGGCTCAGTGAAAGGTTAGAGGAAGTGCATAGTGAATAGCCAATAGTGAGTCAGGGGAGGTCATGACGGGATCACGAAAAACGTCCGACATTCAATCTCTCAGAGATCTGCTTGTCTGGCAAAAGGGGGTGGATTTGAGCGAAGCTTGCTATCGAGTCACTTCTGGTTTCCCTAAAGCAGAGGCATATGGTTTTCGCTCCCAGCTGCGACGGTGCTCGGTGTCGGTCCCGTCAAATATTGCCAAAGGGTTTGGACGCGAAACGACTGGCTCATTTGTTCAACACCTTCGTATTGCACAAGGTTCGCTGAAGGACCTGGGTTCGGTGAAGGAACTGGAGACCAAGGTGATGATCAGTCAGCGCGTTGTTCATTGTGCGGTGGATGCGGGCAACGTACGTCTCAGCCAGAGCGAAGAAATCGGTCACATGCTCCGCGCGCAAATCCGAAGTCGTCAGCAACCATCTGGCGACTAGCAACTGGTCACACTTGGCTATTCACTATGCACTCGATCTTGCTCAGCACCCAACACAAGCACACAGCACCATGTCAAACGTCACCATCAAGCAGATCCACAAGCACTACGATGATTTCCACGCGGTTAAAGGTGTGTCGTTAGAGATCAAAGACAAAGAATTCGTCGTGCTGGTTGGCCCGTCGGGTTGTGGCAAAACCACAACGTTGCGTATGGTGGCGGGCCTCGAGACGATCACCGAGGGTCAGATCCTGATCGGCAACAAAGTGGTCAATGATCTGCCGCCGATGGATCGTGACATTGCCATGGTGTTCCAGAATTACGCGCTCTACCCGCACATGTCCGTCTACGACAATATGGCGTTCGGGCTGAAAATGCGGAAGTTCGATAAAGCCGAAATCAAGAAGCGCGTCGACAACGCTGCCAGTATTCTTGGCATCACCGACCACCTCCACCGCAAGCCGCGGATGCTCTCAGGCGGTCAGCGCCAACGCGTGGCTCTGGGTCGGGCGATCGTGCGCGATCCGCAAGTGTTTCTGTTTGACGAACCGTTGTCCAACCTCGACGCCAAGCTACGCGTACAAATGCGCATCGAGATCAAAAAATTGCACCAACGCCTCGCGACGACGTCGATCTATGTGACCCACGATCAGGTTGAGGCCATGACCCTTGGCGACCGCGTCGTGGTCATGAAAGATGGCCTCATTCAACAAGTCGGCGAGCCGCTGGAACTTTACAACAATCCGGCCAACAAGTACGTCGCGGGATTCATCGGGTCTCCGCCTATGAACTTTACCAACGTGACCATCTCGGATGAAGGCGGCACGCTGTTTGCCACCAACGAAGCGATGAAGGTGCGCGTGCCCGACATACTCAAGGCGCGACTTGCGGCTCACACGGGTAAGGCGTCGATCCTTGGCATTCGTCCGGAAGCCTTACGTATGGCCTCAAGCGCCGACAGCCGCGACATCACGCTCGACACCGTTGTCGAGGTTTCGGAACAACTCGGCTCCGAAGTCATTCTTGACGTCAAATGCGCAGGTGCTGGTATGGTTGCGAGCGTCGAGCCGACGGTACGCGTGAAACCCGGCGAAATCGTAAAACTCGCCCTCGATCCGGTTGGATTGCGCTTCTTCGACGCCAAGACAGAGATGGCAATTTGAGCGGACTTGGGCAATTAGTTCTGGCACTGGCGTTTGACAGCCGCGAGGGGTCAGCAATACCGTCACCCCACCGCAGGCCGAGGCCTACGACAAAGTGAGATTTGATTGACCTTGCCGTGGGTCCCGGCCTGCGCGGAATGGCGGCAAATGTAAGAACCAACGTCAGCGTTGGAACACTCGGACGCATCCAGGATCAAGTGGCCCAGCGAAGCGCTCTCGAGTGTTTTTCCGGCCGCAATTTCTGCCCCAATCCGGTGCCACTCTGGCGAAAATCTCACTAACGTCGCGGTCGATGGTCGACCTGATGGGCCTTTTTGTCGCCAGTGTGATCTCAAAGTCGCGCCATGAATTTGATTGGCTGAGTCAATTGAAACTGTTGTTAAGCTCTGTAACAATGCCGCGTGGTTTAAAGTGGCTATGCTGTGTTGAGTTGGCCGCTGGCACGAAATCTTTG
>JAYSUN010000702.1:0-2623 GCA_043719045.1 Hyphomicrobiaceae bacterium
GCGCCCGCCATGAAGGGCTTTGTTCGTGATATTGAAGAGCTTACCGAAGAGAATTCGGATTTCCGGCGTGTGCTCTATACCGGCAAGAACCTTCAACTCGTGTTAATGGCAATTCAACCGGGCGAGGAGATCGGCGAGGAAACACACACCGATCGAGACCAATTTTTCCGTGTCGAAAAAGGCAAGGGCGAGGTCTGGATTGACGGCCATCGATCGAAGATCAAGAGCGATGTCGCCATCGTCGTTCCGGCAGGTGCTCGCCACAACATCGTGAACACAGGCGACAAGCCGCTCCGGCTCTATACGATTTATGCGCCGCCCGAGCATCGCGATGGGATCGTCCATGTGACAAAGGCTGACGCAGACGCCGAAGAGGAGCATTTTGACGGCAAGACGACCGAATGAGGAGGCAGTTTCTGATTGGCGCTGGCGCCGTTGCGATCACTGGTGTCGGCGCAACGCTATTCGGGCTTCGGCGGATGGGCTCGATGGACGCGTATGCGGCAGCCGTCGCGGTGACACGGGAGGCACTGTCGAAAGAGTGCGATCCTGGAGTTTGTCCGCTACACCACACTCGCCGCGAGCGGGTACTCGAGGCACCGACAAGTTGAGAGTGCCCTGCTGTCGTCGGAGGGACGAGAAAATGACCGAAGCTGATCAACAAGCAAGGACGCGACTTCCAACGGCGGTTTACGACCTTGCCCTGCGGCTCGGTGTGAAGCCCGGGGATGATCGATCCAGCGTCCGGCTGACCCAGACGGGGCGGATCAAGCACAGTCTCAATTCGAAAGCTTGGATACCGTTCACGGCATCGCAGACATTTTCGACGCGCGTTTGCGAATTCGACTGGCGGGCGCGGGCCGGTCTCTTCGGGCAGTTCTCGGCGCGCGATGCCCTCAAAGACGGACAAGGCCAATTCGATGTGACCGCGCTCGGCTTCGTCCCTATCGTTCGCGCCGAACGCTCATCCGCCCTGATGCGCCGTGAGTGGATGCGAGACCTCGCGGAACTGGCCTGGGTGCCAGACGCCATTCTCCACAACACCGCGCTGCGCTGGCGCGTCGACGGCCCGGATACTTTGGCGGTCAGTGCCGCCTCGGGTGATGCTGCGGCCGAAGTTGTGTTGAGCCTCGACAGCGATGGCCGGATCGCCGGGAGTTTTGCGCCCGATCGGCCGCGATCGGCCACAGTACTGTTACCGTCGACGCCATGGCGTGGCTGGTTCTCCGACTATCGACAGCACAATGACATGTGGATTCCATTTGCGGACGAAGTTGCCTGGGTGATCGATGGGAAGTAAGAAATTTACTGGCAAGGCACCTCGAAGAGTGGCACGCCATCACCCATGATCGTCTCGGCGAAACGCAATACGACCGCGATCTCGCGGTACAAGTAACTGCTGCACCGGGCCAATGCCGGCACCTACTGGGATGGGACAAACCACGATGAAGCGCATCGCACTCTTTCTGGCAACCAACATAGCCGTACTGATCGTCATTGCTGTGTTTGTGAACATCTTGGGTCTGGGCCGGATCGCTGATGCCAACGGGCTCAACCTCGGTGCGCTGCTCGCGTTGTCGGCCGTCATCGGCTTTACCGGCGCGATCATTTCGCTGCTCATCTCCAAGCCTATGGCCAAGTGGCAGACCGGTGCTCATGTCATCTCCCAACCGGCCAACGCCGATGAGCGTTGGTTGCTCGAAACCGTGAACAAGCTGGCCGCCCGCGCTGGCATCAAGACGCCTGAGGTTGCTGTCTACGAAGGCGAGCCGAATGCCTTTGCGACCGGTGCGTTCAAGAATTCCGCACTCGTCGCCGTCTCGACCGGGCTCCTGCAGTCGATGAAACGTGAGGAAGTTGAAGCGGTCCTCGCGCACGAGGTCGCCCACGTAGCCAACGGTGACATGGTCACCATGACGCTCATCCAGGGTGTCGTGAACACGTTCGTTGTGTTCCTGTCACGCATCGTCGGTTACATGGTCGACAAGCAGATCAACAAGGATGGAAATGGTCAAGGCATCGGTTATTTCGTCACTTCGATGGTGTGCCAGGTCGTGTTTGGCGTCCTTGCATCGATGATCGTTGCAGGGTTCTCGCGCCATCGGGAATTCCGCGCAGACGCGGGCGCGGCCAACTATATGGGTCAGCCCAACAGCATGATCAGCGCGCTGGCCAGCCTGGGGCGCGTCGAGCCGGGCGAACTGCCCAAATCCATCCAGGCGTCAGGGATCAGCGACAAGCCCAGCTTGATGGCGTTGTTCTCAACCCATCCGCCGATCGAGGCCCGCATCGCAGCGCTACAGCAGTTTCGTTCAGAACGCTGAGACACCGCACAATTGGGCCTTGCTGAACGGGTACAGTCACACCACGTCAAGCAGTCAATGACCAAACTGGAGAGAGACCATGGCCGACAAGATTCCGCACAACGCACTTGTTGTTGTGGCCGATGGCACAGGAGCGCGCTTCTTCCGCAATTCAGGTCAGGAGTTCAGCGTCACGTTGAAGGCCGATGGCGAGCTTCAGCCCACCAATCTGGAGAACGAAGGTCCCTCTGGCAAGCGGCCACCAGAGTCAAAAGGGCAGGAGACCGACGAGGCCACGTTCGCAAAGCAGTTGGCGAATG
>JAYSUN010000703.1:0-2623 GCA_043719045.1 Hyphomicrobiaceae bacterium
AGGTTGAGCCGTTGCGGCTCTGGAACAGTTCAATCACAGTGCGCTCCGGCTCGAACACGATCCGGCCCCGCGCTTCGCGGTCCTTCTGGAACAGTGGGAAGCCCACAGTCAGCGCGGTTTCCCTGAGGGCGGGCGTGATGTCAAAACCAAGGTTTGTTGGAGCGTTGACCATTAGCTCGGATTGCTCGACGGCAAGAGCGCGCCACTGCTTGCCCATTTCATAAAGGACATCAACATCGGCGATCTTATCCAGCAGGGCTTGGCGCGTAGCGATCCCGGCCTCTGCCTCGCTGATCCGGTTTTGCGCCCACGCCGTCCTGTCGTCAGAGGTGTCGATCAGGTCTTGAAGACCTTTGATGCTGTCCTTCCGAGTGTCGATTTGGTGCTGCACCATATCGCGATGTTTGCGGACCTGTTCGCGGAAGTCCTCAATTGTCATATTAGCATGGCTCGCAGTGCTGCCGCTCTCGACGTGCAACCGCTCCAGTTCGGCGTTAACTTCATCCAGCCGCCCATTCGGCATCGGCAACATGTCCTTCACCTTAATTGGACGCACCTTGCTGTCGTGCTTCTTGATGAGTTTGCCAACGATGTTTGGTAGGTTGCGCTCGTAGAACCAGCCGACGTTATCTTCCATCCCGCCGTTGTTCTCGCCCTGCTTGATCCACGCGACCTGCTGATAGCCACCCTCCGCAGCCCACACGATCAAGCGCTTCATCACCAGATCGGGCCACGTTGCCTTGAACGGCGCGTCGGGGATGTTGCCGCCTTGTTCGGCAATGCGGAACTCCTGCTCACGCAGCCTTGCGGTGTTCTTGGCATCCACGGCTGCATTGGAGAGCGGCAGAAGCGCCTCATAGGCTTGCCGCGCCGCGACCTGCTCCGGCGTATCAACCTTGACAGGAACGCCGTCGTCAGCCTTGACCTCCTCTGCTTTGACCCTCCACTTTTCGGCATTGCCAGACAGCTTCTGATAGAAATAATGGAGGTCGCCTGAGTTGAGGCTGCCCGGCTCGTTGCGGGTCAGGGCATACCATTCAGTTGCGCGGGCGGCGCGCTCCTCTGCGGCAAGGCGCATGGTTTCGCCGCTCTTATCACCGTATTGCGCCAGAACCGCCTCGCGGATCGGGCGAGCCATTTCGATCAGGGCTTTGTGCAGTGTGACCATAAACGGAATTTGGTCGAGGCGGGCGGCGCGTTCGGCATCATTGGCATCTGCCAGCGCAGCCTTGGCCTTCTCAATCGTCGCGGGATCGGCGGGCGTGTTGTAACCTTCCTCACGGCCCTGCTGATGCCAGTCGGATTGGACCTCTTCGATGAACAGGATTTTCTCGCCGTTCGGGCCGCGCTTGTCCATGAACCGTGCGTGCGCCACCACGCCGCGCTCATCCCAATGGGTCGTCGGGCTGCTCTGCGCATTTGGCAGGGTAATCAGTAGTTCGCGGTAGGTGTCGTTATCCTCATCGCTGGTGTAGCTTGCCCACTTGACTCCGCCGCCCATCCTGCGGCGAACTTCACTCTCGTCGATGTCGCTCTCGAAGGCGTTGGATTGCGCCTCGCCGTCGAGTTGCCAAGCGGCTTCCTGCGCCTCATCCTCGTCGTCATAAAGGTCTTCTGGCGCGTCCTGTCCATAGCGCGCTGCTACGCGCCACTTCGGCGGATCGAGCGCTTCACCGTCCTCATCCTCGGTGACTTCCTCGGGATAATAGACCGGCTCCCAACCCTCAGAAAAGCTCTCATATTGGCGGTCGTATTCTTCGTCGATGGCCTCGCGTAGCGCGTCCTCATCGACCTCGCCCAGCACCACCTCTTCGATCTGGATGCCGCCAATCGCAATGAGGCGCAGCAGTTCGGTCTTCTCGATGGTGTTTGAGCCGGACATTTCCAGATAATCGGCGATGCCGGTCCACTGCAATTCCTCGGCCTTCACGCCGGGCGCGTTCCTGATTGTCGCGAGCCACTGCGCTGCCGGAGCCTTTTCAACTTTCAAGCCTTCGACCGCGCCTTCAAGCCCGGAATAGAACGTGCTTGCCATCAGGGCGCGTTGCTCAAAGCTGCGCACCGCAACCCGACTGTCATCGAACACAACGTAGTTGAACGTGCCGTCGTCTTTGGAGCGTGAGCCAGCGCCTTGCAGGAACTCGCGCAGGGGAGAAGGCCCGGTGTCGCCCTGCTCCTGATAATCCCTCACCGCATCGCCAAGGCCAGTGCCTGGCTTGTCAATGAAGTCCATGATCTCGTCATCGCTGATCTCGCTCACGTCGATCCCAGCTTCCGAGAGCAACTGCCCTAACTCTTCGACCGCCGCGCTCAGTAACTGCGCTGCTTCATCCGGGTTACTCTTTGCCTCTGAAACTGCCTCTGAGATCACATTTTCAGCCTCGGCCATATCGGAACCAAGAGCCTCGGCGATGTTCTCCATGCCCGCCAGATCGGGCGCGGTGCTGGTTTCAGCGGTCTTGATCGTCTCACGAAGAGCCTTGACCACCTTCGCTCCTGCGTCGGAGCGCTTCGCCTCGCCCATCCCCGGCCCCATTACCTGCCGGATGAGGAGATCGCTGGCGTCATCGGCGGTGAGGTCTAGACCCTTCTGCGCCGCGCGGGTGGCGAAATAGGTCGCTGC
>JAYSUN010000704.1:0-2620 GCA_043719045.1 Hyphomicrobiaceae bacterium
CGCGTGCCGTGTTTGCTGACCTCAGCGATGATCTGGGCATTATCCGCAGCGGTCCCAAGCCCATTGATGACGATATTGGCGCCCTCTTTCGCCAACGCATGCGCGATGCCGAGACCGATGCCCGAGGTGGAGCCAGTGATGACAGCTGTTCTGCCTTTAAACTGCATAGGGTTCTCCTGCTTTTCCGAGAAATATCTCGACTTATGGCGTACAGCTGGTGCAATCACCAGCGCTCGAAAAAATGGCAAGGCGTTGAAGTCGAAGCCATCCTCTCTTATAGACACTGCACACGTGACGTCGTGCACACTCAGAGGACTTTCACATGGCCGATCCGATCGCCAAAACCCTGGATACCAAAGGCCTGAACTGTCCGTTGCCAATTCTCAAAGCCAAGAAAGCCATTACCGAGCTTCCAAAAGGCGCGATCCTCGAGGTGTTGGCCACGGACCCAGGTGCCGTGCCGGATTTTCAGGCGTTTTGCAAATCGACCAAGAACACGCTGGTTGAACATTCCGAGGCGGATGGCGTTTATCGCTTCTTGATCAAGCACACGTCATGACTGCGGCGAGGCCGATATGACAGCACAGATTCACGGGCTTACGGATGGCGCGGCACTTGAGCTTCATTCAGCGACGATTGCCAAAAGTCAGACCAATGCATTGGGTCATTTGAAAGCCGCTGAATATGTCCGGTTGTTCGACGATGCCATCAATCACTTCTTTCCATTGACCGGCATTGCCGATGCGGATTTGCGCCAAGGTGAAACGTCGCCGTTCCTGATGGATCTGCACACCTGCTATCTGTCCGAACTCAGATCTGGTGAAACCGTGGCCATCGCTGTGCGCCATCTTGAGCATGATATCAGACGTGCCCGTCTCATGCTGACGATGATAGCCTCTGCGGATGGCCGCCAGTGTGCGACAGGCGAACTACTGCTGATCAATATGCATGTAGAGAGCCGCAAGCCGGTGCCGTGGTCGAAGATGCAGGTTGCCCTTTGGGATCGCCTCAGGTCGGCCCACACGTCGCTGGCCATTTTGCCCCAGGCGGGTCGCGCAATCGGCCCGCTGAACGGTAGATAATGTCCGCACGCGCCGCCACGTCCATGGCGCAGTGTGTGATGCCGGCCAAAGCAGAGGCCCGCTTGGCCAGCACGACTTTAGCGCCGGTCTCCCGCCGCCAAGCGGTGCTCGATGCTTATCGAATATCGGCTCATGCCGAAGCAAAATAGCCAGAACATGAAGCCGGCAAACAGATAGCCTGTCATCACCGTCGAAGGCGCGTACCATTTGGCATCGCTCATATTCTTCTGAACCACTCCAAGCAGGTCGAACAGGCCGATAATCAGCACCAGTGAGGTGTCTTTGAACAACCCGATGAACGAGCCGACGATGCCAGGGATCACCAGCTTCAGCGCCTGCGGTAGCACGATCATGCTCATTTTCTGGCGGTAGTTGAGGCCGAGTGCATCCGCGGCTTCAAACTGTCCGCGTGGAATCGCCTGCAATCCACCGCGGATGGTTTCAGCGAGATAGGCAGCGGAGAACAAGGCCACCATGATCAACGCACGCACGAGCTTGTCGACGTTCCAACCGGGCGGTAGGAACAGCGGCAGCATCACCGATGACATGAACAGTACGGTGATCAATGGCACGCCGCGGATGAACTCGATGAAGCCGACCGAAGCGGCCTTGATAATTGGCATATTGGAGCGGCGACCCAATGCCAGTGCGACGCCGAGTGGAAATGCTGCGACAATCCCCGTTGTCGCGACGACCAGCGTTACGAGCAACCCACCCCACAGGTTGGTTGGCACAAACTCAAGGCCCAGGAAACCGCCGACCAACAGCAAAATCGTGATCACTGGGAAAATCAAAAAGAAGAAAATTGCGAACGGTGTTTTGCCGGTCTTTTCTTCAAGCAAGCAGGTCAATCCGGTGACCCCGACGATGATGACGAGATACAAAGGGTCGACCATTTCGTCAAAGCCGGTAAAGCGTGAACCCATTACAGTAAACGCATACTTGGCAGCGATAAATGCGGCGCACGCAGCGGCCAGCCAAAACAAAACGCGCAACTTATCCCGCAGCGTCTCAAACATCAGCGGCACGAGGGCGGCGATTGCGATCAGATACACCAGTTTCGGCCGCCAGCGCAGTTCGAACGGGTAGGTCCCGTACATGAATTGACCGAACTTCGCGAACACGAACGGCCAGCAGGCACCAGAGTTAGGAGCACATTCGGAACCATCTTTGGCGATCCATGTCGCATTCCAGATGGCAAAGCTGAACAGTCCACTCACTGCGAAATAGATCAGCGCCGCACCGATCAACGTCAGAATAGTGTTCCCAACCGAGGCAAACAAATTGTCGCGCAACCACGCCACTGCGCCGACCTGTGGGCGCGGCGGCTTGATGGCGACGGTAGCACTGGCGGTCACATCAGTCATGGTCTCTATCCTTTCCCTTTCCCCGCGAAGTCATGTGGAGAGAGGGTGCCCAACGGGCGGGTAAGGGGCAGGCGTTCGTTTGAGAGGCAATCGAGTTTACCGTTCCACCAACGCCATCCGATCATTGAACCAGTTCATGAAGGCAGCCGTCAAAAGCGATAGTGTCAGGTA